>DAOVNY010000227.1 GCA_030630005.1 Bacteroidales bacterium
ATGCCGATTCGCTGCGTCTGAAATTCAGTGTGATTGACACAGGAGAGGGTGTTTCGTTTAAAGAAAGAGATAAATTGTTCAGGGATTTTTCACAAGCCAACGATTCAATAACAAAAAAATATGGTGGAACCGGTTTGGGCTTATCTATTTGTAAACAGCTTGTTACAATGATGGGTGGTGAAATTGGTCTTGAAAGTGCAAAAGGAAAAGGTTCAAATTTTTGGTTTACGATCGTTTTCGACAGGGATAAAGAGTTAGAAATAAAAACCCTGAAAACTCCGATATCAATCAAAAAAGAGATTATAATAGATGAAAATGTTCTTTCGGTTTTATTAGTTGAAGATAACTTACTAAATCAAAAATTTGCAGCGGCTATTCTGAAAAAAGCAGGGCATGAGATTGATATTGCCGAAAATGGGAAAATTGGTGTTGATCTTTATACAAAAAATAAATATGATATTGTTTTAATGGATATTCAAATGCCTGTTATGGATGGTATTGAAGCTACAAGAAATATCAGGAAATATGAAAAAGAAAACAAATTGAAAAGAACAAAAATTGTTGCAGTAACCGCTTATGCCATGGAAGGAGATGAAGATAGGTTTTTAAGTGCAGGAATTGATGAATATCTCGCCAAACCATACAAAGCAATGGATTTGATTGCATTATTGAATGGAGTAATGGAATAGTGTAAATATTCCCTTATTCCCTTATTTCCCCTATTCCCCTTATTATTTCCCAATTTAATATTTAATACTGATTAGCTAACACTTTTTTTATCAGAAATAATTTCGGAAATTTGCAAAAATACTTAGTACAACAATTATGGATAAAAAAGAAACCCTAAAATCATTTAAGAAATTACTTGATATAATGGACGAACTGCGGGAAAAATGTCCATGGGATAAAGAACAGACATTCGACAGTTTGCGATATCTTACCATTGAAGAAACCTATGAATTATCAGAGGCAATTCTTGAAAAAAATCTTAATGAAATAAAAAAAGAACTTGGAGATTTGATGCTGCATTTGGTTTTTTATGCTAAAATTGGCTCCGAAACAAAGTCTTTCAATATGACTGATGTATTAAATTCAATTAATGAAAAATTAATATTTCGACATCCTCATATCTTTGGTGATGAAGAAGCAAATGATGCAAGAACAGTTCTCAATAACTGGGAAAAATTAAAGCTCAAAGAAGGTAAAAAATCAGTACTCGAAGGTGTACCTACGTCTTTACCTCCTTTGGTAAAAGCCTATCGTATTCAGGAAAAAGTAAGGGGAGTGGGGTTTGACTGGGAAGAAACTCATCAGGTATGGGATAAAGTTATGGAGGAATTAGATGAATTTAAAACCGAAGTCGAAAATAAATCTTCAAAAAAACAAATTGAAAGTGAATTTGGTGATTTGTTGTTTTCGCTTGTTAATTATGCACGTTTTATTGATATAAATCCTGAGGATGCTCTCGAACGAACAAATAAGAAATTTATCAAACGTTTTCAATTTTTGGAAGAAAAATCGAAGGAGATAGGAAAAACTTTGCAAGATATGAGTTTGAAGGAAATGGACAAAATCTGGGAAAAAGCAAAAAAGGGGGAGTGATGAAAAAGAACATTCAATCAAGCCTGCTTACTTTGTTTTTGATAATTGTTTGTGCATCCGGCATTCAAGCTCAACAAGATTCTTTAATGTTTTCTGAACCCGAAGTTCATTTCAATAAAAATTATTTTAAATCATATTTCTCTGATTCAAAAGATGTGGTTACCGCTCCATTCAGATGGAATAAAAAACAATGGCTGTTGGCTTCGGGAGTTGCCGGAACAACGGTAATACTTTTTACACAGGATAAAGAAATTCAAAACTTTTTTCAAAGGAATAGAACTGATTTTACTGATGATGCTTCAAAATATTTCTTTGATCCTCTTGGCAAAGGATATTATTCTTTACCATTGCTTGGAGTTTTATATCTGAAAGGAATTTTTAAAGATGATATTCGTGCCGAAACAACTGCCTTAAATGGATTAAAAGCATTTATCATAAGTGGAGTTCTTGCTCAGGTCATAAAGCAAGTTTCTCATCGCCACTCACCATATCAAGATGAAATTCCGGATCAATGGAATTGGGATGGTCCAATTTCCGATATTAAATATACTTCATTTCCTTCGGGTCATACCATTTCAGGATTTTCAATTGCTTCTGTATTGGCATCAGCTTACAAGGATAAAAAGTGGATTCCTGTTTTATCATATTCTTTGGCTACTTTAAATGGTCTTGCCAGAATGACTGATAATAAACACTGGGCTTCCGATGTATTTATGGGGGCTGTGCTTGGAATTGCTATCGGAAAATTGGTTTATAATAATTCTCAGAAAAACGGAAAAATAAAAGTTGTTCCTTCTTCAACACAAAATTCAGTTGGGTTTTCTTTGCTTATTGAATTTCGTTAATATCAAAAATAATTCTTTTATTTTCTTTAAAATCATAAAGTGTTAACTTCCTTAAATTATAATAGTTTCTCCAATATGTTTTTAGTGAAGAAAAATATGCCTTTTTTGCATTATCATTATCTATTTGGGCAAGGTTAAGTTCAAGCACATCATTAACTTTTCCAATCATATACCTTTTTTGAGTAATATCAAATCTTTTTTGTGCAACTGTATCTGCTTTGGCAGCAATAAATAATTGATTTTTTTGCATCTTAAATTGCATTACTTCAAGAAAAATATTTTGTTCAAAATCTATTTTTTCCTGTTCAATGGAAGTTCTTTCTAATTCCTGAATTGATTGTGCTAATTTAATTTTACCTCTGGCAAGACCCCAATCAAGTATCGGAACATGTATCCCCAGTGATAATTGCTGTTGGTCAAGAGGATTATCATAAACACTCTGAAAATTTTGTGATGCTTGTGTTAATCCGAATATCGCATAAATATCAGCATCAAATCTGTTGTCCATTTTCGATTTGTTAACCCTGCTTTGTGCTTGCAGCAATCTTCGTTGAAAAGCTATTGCATCTGTTGTATTATTTTTTGCTTCAAAAATTGCTTTTTCAAT
>DAOVNY010000193.1 GCA_030630005.1 Bacteroidales bacterium
AAATTTCTTCGTTGCTTCAAAAACCATCAAAAAAATCTCCAATAATTCTAATAATAGATTCAATTTTGTTAATTTTACCCTTTGGAAAACATCAATCAAAGCTTTTACTTATAAAAACTAACCACTATGTCAGGACACAACAAATGGTCAACAATAAAACACAAAAAAGGTGCTGCCGATGCCAAAAGATCAAAGGCATTTTCAAAGATTGTAAAAGAAATTCAAATAGCTGTAAAAGAAGCCGGTCCTGACCCCGATGCAAATCCACGATTGCGTCTTGCAATTTCAAATGCCAAAGGTGTCAGTATGCCGAAAGATAATATCGAAAGAGCCATCAACAAAGGAAAAGATAAAGATGCAAGTAATTTTTCGGAAGTAAATTACGAAGGTTATCTTCCAAATGGCATTGCAGTTTTTGTTGAATGTACTACAGATAATCTTCAACGCACCGTAAGTAATGTCAGATCAATTTTTAATAAATATGGTGGCAGCTTGGGTAAAAACGGTTCTCTGAACTTTTTATTCGACAGAAAAGGAATATTTACTATTCCAAAAGGAGAGCTTGATGGTGATGATTTTGAACTCGAAATGATTGATGCAGGAGCTGAAGACATCGAACTTAATGATGATTTTTTTACTTTAGCAACCTCAATGGAGGATTTCGGCAATATGCAGAAAAAACTTGAAGAAATGAAAATAGAGCCTGAAAATTCATTACTGGAAAGAATACCTCACGAAACAATTACTCTTGACATTGAACACGCAAAAAAAATAATGAATGTCATTGAAATGTTTGAAGATGATGATGACGTACAAAATGTATTTCATAATCTTGAAATAACCGACGAGCTGATAGAAACGATGTAAAAGTTTTGGGTTTTGAGTTTCGGGTTTCAAGCCTCCTTACAAATAAAGCATCTCGCCGAGTTTTCCTAATACTTCGGTAGCTTTGCCCTGCAGAAAAACATCTGTAATAGTATCGGTAAAATGAGTCCTGTCAATATTTATTTCAATCATTTTTGATCCTGTTTTTTTTGCAAGTTCCGGAATTTCGGCAGCGGGCAACACTTCTCCTTTAGCCCCAATTATTATCATTACATCAGATTTTGTTGCTTCTTGTTTTGATCTTTGCATTGCAAAATGTGGAGGTTTCTCATTAAAAAAGACAATATCCGGTTTTAATATTCCCTTACAGATGTAGCATGTGGGGGGTAAAAAATTCATATCAGCAAAACTAAGATCATAATCTGAAGAGCATTCTGTACAAACCAAAGTCTTTAATGTTCCGTGAAGCTCATAAACATATTTGCTTCCTGCTTGTTGATGAAGATTGTCAATGTTTTGAGTTATTACAGTTTCGATAAATCCACGCTTTTCCATTTTTGCAATAACAGTATGCGCAATATTTGGTTTGTAATCATCTATTGAATCATAAAACAATTCTTTCATTTTTTGCCATGACTGGAAAGGTTTCTTTTTAAAAAAGTCTATTTCAAAAAACATTGGATTATGCTTACTCCAAATTCCATTTTTCCCGCGAAAGGGTGCTATTCCACTTTCTACAGAAATTCCTGCACCGGTAAACACAACAGCATATTTTGCTTTTCTGATAATTTGAACAGCTTTTTTTAAATCTTCAATCATTCTTAAAAAGTAATTTCTGTTGCATCATAAAAGTTCTTTTGTAATATGTACCGATCCACCTGTTTCAAAATGTAGGCTGAAATCAAGTTTCCTAAACACAGTAAGCATAGCTTTATTATCAGCTGTTGTTTCTGCTATTATCTTTTTCAGATCCCAATTTTTAGCTATTTCTAAGCAATATTTAGTCAGAATTCTTCCCAAATCTTTTTTCTGCCAGGCATCAGTAATAAGTATCGCATATTCAACAGATTCGTGATCAAAATCGGTTATTAACCTTCCAACACCTATCAACTTTCTATTTCCATTAACATTAACTTCAGCTACAATTGCAATTTCTCTTAAATAATCTATAAAGCAAAATTCTGTTGCAACTTCATGAGCATCAAAATGAAAATTAGTTCTGAATCTCGAATAAATTGATTCTTTTGAACAACTCCCCAAAAGTTCGAGCCACATAGGTTCATCTTCAGGTTTTATTGGTCTGAGAATTACATCAGTTCCATCACTTAGTTTGCCGGAAGTAATATATTTTTCGGGATAAGGATGAAGAAGAAGATGAGAATATGGCTCAACACCTTTTTTTGCAATTTTCTGGTCAATTACTACCCTGCCATCAAGTGCAATAACATCTTTATCGGTAACCAAAATAGGATTAATATCAAGTTCTTCTATCTCAGGATAATCAGCAGCGAGGTAAGAAATTCGTATTAATACTTCAATCAGTTTATCAATGTTTTTCGATTTCTCTCCCCTATATCCTTTGAGTAATGGAAATATTTTTAATTTTTTGATCATTTGTCTCGCAAGAGTTTCTGTTAAAGGAGGAAAGCCTAATACATTGTCTTTAAAAACTTCCGCTCCTATTCCACCCATTCCGATCAATATCACCGTGCCAAAAACAGGATCTTTTTTAATTCCTAAGATCAATTCAATTCCCTTTTTTGTATTAACCATGGGTTGAACTGTTATACCCTCAAGTTTTGCTTTAGGATTTTTTTCTGAAATTGAAGTTAATATTTTATTATATGATTTCCGAACTTGATTTTCATCTTTAATATTCAGAGATATCCCACCAATATCAAATTTATGTATTATATCCGGCGATTCTATTTTAAGCACTACCGGAAATCCAATTTCTTCTGCTAATTTCACAGCTTCATTTTCAGTTTTAGCAAGTATTGGTTTTGTAGTCGGAATACCATATATTTCAAGAAGTTCTTTAGATTCACTTTCTGATAAGATATGTTTATTTTTAAAAGTAGTTTTATTAAATTCTTCACGTAACTTTTCTCTGTCATAGGCAAATGAGACAGGTAATTCCTGAGGAGTCTCAAATAAAGAATTAATATTTCTTGAATATTCAACAAGTGTCATAAATGCACGTATTGCCTGTTCGGGAGTTGGATAAACAGCAATACCCGAATCATTAAAAACAGAAATTGCTTCACGCACACGCTTTCCTCCAAGCCATGCATCCATAATTGGTTTAATTGTATTTTCAGATAATTTAGCAATTTCTCTCGCAGTTTCAGTTGGTTTTGTCATTGCTTGCGGTGTAAGAATAACAAGAATTGCATCAACTTTTGGATCATCAATAACTATTTTTGTTGCTTCGAGATAACGCTGAGGAAGTGCATCTCCAATAATATCAACAGGGTTACCATGCGACCAAAATGACGGAAGTATCTCATTAAGTTTTTGAATTGTTTCTTCTGAAAGGTCAACACATCTTCCTCTGTTAGCAATTAAACTATCGGTAGCCATAACACCATGTCCTCCGGCATTAGTTATTATTGCAAGATTCCTTCCTTTAGGGATATGTTTTCGTGAGATAAGATCTGTAAAATCAAAAATGTCACCAATATTATAAACTCTTGCAAGACCGGCTCTTTGGAATACAGCATCATAAATTGAATCTTCCGAAGCCACTGCACCTGTATGTGATTCTGCTGCTGCTGCAGATTCGGGAAATCTACCCGATTTATAAACAATAATAGGTTTTTTACGTGCAAATGCACGAGCAGCAGTCATAAAATGACGTGCATGTGTTACGGATTCAACATATAATATTATGGTCTTTGTTCTGGGATCCTGACCAAAGTAATCTATCAAATCACCAAAGCTGACATCCATGCAATTTCCAATGGAAACAAAATTTGAAAAACCGATATTTTCTTCAGCAGCCCAGTCAAGAATAGAAGCACCTAATGCTCCCGATTGAGATATAAAAGCAACATGACCTTTTTTTGGCATTTCAGAAGCAAAACTAACATTCATATTTAATCCGGGTACAATAATTCCCATACAGTTTGGTCCGATAACACGCATATCAGGAAATTTAGAAATTTCTTCCATTATAATATTTTCCTGTTTTTTACCTTCTTCGCCAATCTCTCTAAATCCTGCCGACATAATTATTATTCCATTAATGCCTACTTCACCACATTCTCTAATAAGTTGTGGAACAAGTTTGGCATTTGTTGTAATAACAGCCAGATCAGGTATTTTTGGAAGACTGTAAACATTAGGATAACATTGAATACCCAAGACTGCTTCACGTTTTGGGTTAACCGGATAAACAACACCGTTGAATCCTCCACCAACAAGATTTTTTAATGTTGTTCCGCCAACACTATTAAGATCGTTAGATGCACCAATCAAGGCAATACGTTTTGGATTGAAAATGCTATTGAGTTTTTTTATCGAC
>DAOVNY010000025.1 GCA_030630005.1 Bacteroidales bacterium
TCTAATAATCAATAGCCCCGACCTTAAGGTCGGGGTAAGTCAAATGGTTGATAATACGGGCTTTAGCCCAAAAGAAATTTAATTTATAGACTTTTCGGAGTGGACTCAGTATTGGAATGATGAGTAAACTCAAAACCCGAAACCCAAAACCCAAAACTAACTAAGTCCCATAGATTTAATAATATCATCTATCTTTTTACCAAGCTTTTCATCATTTTTAACAAAATCATTTTTGTCTTCCAGTTTATCTTTAACACTGAAATAAAATTTTATTTTTGGTTCTGTGCCTGAAGGTCGCATACTGATTTTGCTTCCGTCTTTTAAGAAAAATTGTAAAACATTTGATTTAGGAAGCTCAATGGGTTTTTCTTCTCCGGTTTCTTTATTGAATTCTTTTTGAAGAAGATAATCTTTTATCAAAACAATATCAGAATTGTTGATTTGTTTTCCGGGATTAGCACGAAAATCTGTCATCATCTTTTGAATTTCTTCTGCTCCTGATTTTCCTTTTCTGACTACAGAATGCAATTTTTCTTTGTAATGATCAAATTCAATATAAATGTCTATTAAAAGATCGTGCAGGGTTTTTCCTTTTTCTGCCGCCCATGTGGCTGTTTCGGCAATCATAGCACATGAAGCAACAGCATCTTTATCTCTCACAAAATCACCAACCATGTATCCGTAGCTTTCTTCTCCTCCGGTGATAAATGTTTTTGTGTCTTCAAATTCTTTTATTTTATCTGCTATCCATTTGAATCCTGTTAGCACATCGTAACATTCCACATTGTTTTTTATTGCTATATCTTTAAGTAATTCTGTTGTTACAATAGTTTTTATTATAAATTCTTTTCCTGTGATTTTGTTATTTTCATTCCATTTAGTCATGAGATAATACATCAAAAGCGTTGCTGTTTGATTTCCGTTCAGCAGTAAAAATTTTTTGTCCGGTAATTTAACAGCAATTCCAACACGATCGCCATCAGGGTCGGTCGCCATAACGAGGTCGGCATCAACTTCTTTTGCTTTTTTTATTGCAAGTTCCAATGCAGCGGGCTCTTCAGGATTTGGAGATTTTGCAGTCGGGAAATTCCCGTCAGGGATATCTTGTTCAGGAACTGAAAAAATATTTTTAAATCCAAATTCTTTTAAAATGCGTGGAACTAAAGTTACACCTGTTCCATGAAGAGGAGTGTAAACAATTTTCAAATCATCATGTTTTTTTATCAGGTTGCCGGAAAGCGATTGTTTTTTAATTTCTTCAAGATATATTTTATCAACTTCTTCGCCAATTAATTCAATATTTGATTTATCTCCTTCAAATTTTACATCATCAATATTTGTGATCTTCTGAACTTCTTTTATAACATTTTTATCGTGTGGAGGTATCAGTTGCCCGCCATCATCCCAATATGCTTTAAAACCGTTATATTCTTTAGGATTATGAGAAGCTGTGATTACAATTCCACTTTGGCATTTAAAATGACGGATTGCGAACGAAAGTTCGGGAGTAGGTCGCAGATCATCAAACACATAAACTTTTATATTGTTTGCCGAAAGAATATCAGCAGCTATTTTAGTAAAGTATTTGCTATTATTTCTTGAGTCGTGAGCAATTGCCATTTTTATTTGTTCCTTGTCGGGAAACATTTTTTTGAGATAATTTGCAAGACCCTGAGTTGCCATCCCAATTGTATATTTATTCATACGGTTTGATCCAACGCCCATTATTCCACGTAATCCTCCGGTACCAAATTCCAAATCCTGATAAAAGGATTCTATCAATTCCTGTGGATCATTCTCCATCATGTATTTAACTTTTCCTTTTGTCTCATCATCATAATTACCTTCAAGCCAAAGTTGTGCTTTTTGAAGGATTTTTGGGTCTATATCTTTTTTCATCTGTTTATATTTTTATTAATATAGTTACCTCTCGTTTTCTTCATCTTCGTAGTTAAATTCAACCTTGCTTTGTATTAAAATTTCATTCAATATATTTTTTAAATTTCCTTGTTTAATTGATTGTTTCAATCGTTTTCTTAATGTGTCAATATTGATTATTTCTTCAATACATTCCATGTATTTTTTAACAACAGCTTTTATTGAATATTGTTCTTGAGCTTTTTCTTTTATGAGTTTTAATATTTCTTTTTCAGATTGCTCTGTTTTTACAACAAATGTTATTGGGTATTTTTCTATTTTATCAATGTCGAGAAAATATTTTTTCAAATCAAGTGTTTCTGTTACTTGGAAAAAACGTCCTAACGGTTTCATAACAAAATCAATCCCACCATCATTAGCATTTGTTCTACCGGTTTTGTATAATTTTAAATTTTCTTCTTCTAATTTATCAATTTCAAATCCCCAAAAGATGGATTGGTCATTGAAGAAGTGTTTTAATATTGAGAAACTAACTATTTCAAAAATTCGTGCATCAATATTTGGTGCTAATAATTCTAAAATGAATTTTTTAATTTCATTTGATTTCTTATTTGAAATACTCTTTAAATTTTCACATGTTTTGATAAAACTATCAAATGCACTTTTCTTTGCATCAATATATTTGTCAATTATTTCAATTACAGATTTTGAAATATTGATTTTTTTCCGACCGACTTTAACTTTGAGCAAGTTTTCATTTATCCAATATCGTTTTGTTTCAACAACTCTGATTATTGGTATGTAATTACATGTGGGAAATGTTTTTTTAAACTCTTGGTTCATTCTGTGATTAAGTGCATGATTTTGTAATTTTGCACCAAAAGGAAGTTCTCTTTGACGTGAAAACAAATTTGAGAAAATTGCTCCTTCATACTCATCATATTTTCCTTTTTTATCAAATTTATTATTCAGGTAATCTTCAATAAGCACATAAATAGCATATAAATTTCCAAAACTCCCCCTCGCTTTTGAGCCACGATTTGCAGAAACAGTTTTAGTGTTTATGTATTGCAGTAATTCACTTCTCTGAAATATATCTTCGGCAATTTCACCAAAATTATTTTTTAGTACTTGTTTGATTTGTTTTGTAAAGTTGTGTTCCATTTGGCTCAAATAATGTTAAAGTTTGTTGTTCTAATATTCTTTTAGTTTCAAAAGTTCTTATTTCTTTCTCAAGTTTTTCTCCATTATATTTTTCGGTAATTGAAAGTCTTCTCAATCCAATTTTTGTATAATCTTCATCAATTTCAATACCGATTGATTTTCGATTAAGTGTTTTTGCAACATAAGAAGTTGTGAAGGTACCGGAGAAAGGGTCTAAAACAATGTCGCCTTCATTAGTACTTGCCTTAATTATTCTTTCTAGTAAAGCTATTGGTTTTTGTGTTGGGTGTTTTTCATATTCAGACATTCTATATCTAACTCTTGGAAAATCCCAAACATTACCTGGTACTTTCTCTGTATTATATGGTTGCGGTGGATTTTTACGGTGATCAATCAATTTACGTTTAGAGCCGGTTTTTGCGTCCACTAAAATATCTTTGGAATTGAAAATATAATTGTTTTTATCTTTTACGCAAAATAGTATTGGTTCATACATAGAGCCATAATAATTTTTTGCCTGAACTCCTGAACTATCATAATACCAAACTATTCGTGATAAAATATTTATTCTATTTTGAAGGTAAATATCATAATATGGCATAAATTGAGTAGATGTCATAATATATAAACTCCCACTTGGTTTGAGTTTTTTAATTAATAAATCTATCCAGAAATATGACCAGTCCAAATATTTTTTGTCAGTTTCCCATTTATCTTTTCTGCCGTTAAAATCTTTTCCAATATTATACGGTGGGTCAACAAATATTAAATCAATGCTGTTATCATCTATTTGATTTGATAATATTTCTAAAGCATCTCCATTGTAAATTATATGTCCATCTTTTTCAAATACTTGCATTTTAAATACTTTCATTAATTTTTTTACAAAATACATAAATTAATTTTCATGTCAAGTAAGTTTTTTATTTATCTTAAATGAGAGCTAACTATAAATTACAACCAATTACAATTCTCCATTTCTCCATCACTCCCTACTCCTTACTCCATTTCTTCCAATCTCCCAATACATCTCACAAGACTATCCCTCCAATGTGGGATTTCAATATTAAAATCCTTTTTAATTTTTGCTTTGTTCATTACGCTGTAAAATGGTCGTGCTGCCGGAAGCGGATAATCCTTTGTTTCTATTGGAAAAACCTTGCAATTTTTACCTGCAATTTCAATTATAGCTTTTGCAAAATCATACCAGCTTGCAACTCCTTCGTTAGAATAATGATACAATTCAGGTTTTTTTAGTTTTGATGTCTGAGGAATTATTGTGAGAATCACTTTTGCCATATCAGCAGCATACGTTGGTGTTCCTATCTGATCGAAGATTACCCTGAGTTCATCTTTTTCTTTCCCGTATTTCATCATTGTTTTAACAAAATTATTCCCGAATTCGGAGTACAACCATGAAGTTCTGAAAACTATTGATTTATCATTGTTGTTGAGTGCTTCTAATTCACCATTATATTTTGAACGGGCATAATTTGATAGTGGTTGAGGTTTATCTGATTCGATGTAAGGTTTATGGTTTTTCCCGTCAAAAACATAATCTGTAGAAATATGAATGTAGAAAGCATTATATTTTTTCGTGATTTTTGACAGATATTTTACAGCGGTTGCGTTTATTAGTTCAGCTTTTCCGGGGTCTTCTTCAGATTTATCAACTGCATTATAGGCAGCGCAATTTATTAGAAAATCAATATTATTTTTCTTAAAAAAACCATCCAATTTATCATAATTAGTGATGTCCAGTTCATCAACATCAGTAAAAATAAAATTATAATCGGGATATTGAGGAGCGAGTTTCTTTATTTCATTTCCTAATTGCCCGTGACTGCCGGTGATAAGGATATTCTTCATTTATATTATTTTACAATTGTTTTAAAGAAATCAATAGTTCTTTTTAATCCTTCATCAAGGTGGACTTTTGGTTCCCAGTTCAATTCTTTTTTTGCCAGAGTGATATCCGGTTTGCGTTGCATAGGATCATCTTCAGGAAGAGGTTGAAAAATAATCTTTGATTTTGAACCGGTCATTTGAATGACTTTTTCAGCTAATTCGAGTATCGAAAATTCACCCGGGTTACCAATATTCACCGGTCCGTGAAAATCTTCTCTCGAATTCATTAATCGTATCATTCCTTCAATCAAATCATCAACATACTGAAAACTACGTGTTTGTTTTCCGTCTCCATACATGGTTAAGTCTTCTCCTTTAAGTGCCTGAACGATAAAATTAGAAACTACCCTGCCGTCATGAGGATGCATTCTTGGTCCGTAAGTATTGAATATTCTTATTATTTTGATATCTACATTATTTTGCCTGTGATAATTTACAAATAATGATTCGGCACATCTTTTTCCTTCGTCGTAGCAGGCACGGGTTCCAATCGGATTAACGTATCCCCAATAGCTTTCTGGTTGAGGGTGAATTTTCGGGTCACCATAAACCTCACTTGTTGAAGCCTGTAAAATTCTTGCTTTGATCCTTTTTGCAAGTCCAAGCATATTAATTGCTCCGGCAACGGAAGTCTTAATAGTTTTTATCGGGTTATATTGATAATGGACAGGGGAGGCAGGACAGGCAAGATTATAAATTTGGTCAACCTCAATAAAAAACGGCATGGTAACGTCGTGTCTTATTAGTTCAAAATATGGATTATCGAGAAGATGAATCACGTTTTGTTTTTGACCTGTAAAATAATTGTCGAGGCAAATAACTTCATTGCCTTCATTTAACAGGCGTTCGCATAAATGTGAACCAAGGAATCCTGCTCCACCGGTAACTAATATTTTTTTCTTCATAACTAAAATTAGATTTTAAATTCAAGGTAAAGGTATAAAAAAATCTGTGAATCTGTGGCAAAAATTAGAAGCCACTGATTCACAGATTAATTAGTGCTTGTCCATAAAGTCTTGTTCGAACAATTTAAAATTTAAAATCATAAATCATAAATTTAATAGATCACTTTTTCGCATTAACGCCAATACAATAATAAATAAATCCGAAATCTTTCATTTCAGAAGGTTCATATATATTTCTTCCGTCAAAGATAAGCGGGTCTTTCAATAATTTTTTAACAACATTAAAATTAGGGAATTTGAATTCATCCCATTCGGTAAGTATCATCAGGCAATCGGCATCAATCAATGTTTCATATTCATCTTTTGCATATTCAATTTTATTACCGAGAATTCTTTTAGCTTCATCCATGGCAACAGGATCATAAGCTTTTACTTTTGCACCGGCTTCTAAGAGTTTTTTAATTACTACCAGTGAAGGAGCTTCTCTCATATCATCGGTTTTGGGTTTAAATGATAATCCCCACATAGCAATTGTTTTTCCTTTCAAGTTGTTATTGTAATGCAGCATAGCTTTACGTACCAGAATTGATTTTTGAGTTTCGTTAACTGCTTCAACAGCTTTTAAAACCTGCAAACTATATCCCTTTTTATCGGCAGTTTTGATAAGAGCTTTTACATCTTTAGGAAAGCAAGATCCGCCGTAACCTGTTCCCGGATAAATAAATTTCTTTCCGATACGGGTATCAGAACCAATTCCTATACGGACTGCATTTACATCAGCACCAACAATTTCGCATAAGTTTGCTATGTCGTTCATAAAGCTGATCTTGGTAGCGAGCATTGAGTTGGCTGTATATTTTGTCATTTCAGACGAAATAATATCCATAAAAATAACCGGATGACCATTCATGGTAAATGGTTTGTAAAGACGTTTTAATATTTTCTCGGCTTTTACGGAATCAACACCAACGACAATACGATCGGGTTTCAGAAAATCTTCTACTGCTGCTCCTTCTTTCAAAAATTCAGGATTTGATGCAACATCAAATTTTAATTTACTGTCTCTTTTGTCAAGCTCTTCTTGCATCACAGCTCTTACTTTTTCGGCAGTCCCGACAGGAACAGTGCTTTTTGTTACCATTATAAGATAGTCGTTCATATTTCGACCGACTTCTCTCGCCACTTCAAGAACATATTTAAGATCGGCACTACCATTTTCATTGGGTGGAGTACCAACAGCACCAAATACAACTTCGCAGCCATCAAGTGTGGAAGAAAGGTCAGTTGTAAAATTCAGTCTGCCTTTTTTTACATTTCTGTGAACCATTTCTTCTAATCCGGGTTCAAAAATCGGGATAATACCCTCGTTTAGATTGTCAATCTTTTTTTTGTCAATGTCAACGCATGATACTTCAATTCCGATTTCAGCGAAACATGTTCCGGTAACCAAGCCAACATAACCTGTACCTACTATTGTAATTTTCATAATTTATGGGTTTATTGAGTAATTGTGTTTAAGTGTTGCAAATTTATAAAAATATTGTTATTTTTGAGTTATTTGAATTTTTTTTATATTTGAAAAATAATTGAATTCTTGATTCTTGATCCTTGATTCTTGGAAATTGAAACCGACAACAAAAATAAACATCTATGAAAAACAGGGAAAACAAAACAAACGCTGAATTGATCAAAGAAAATGAAGTGCTGCAAGAAAAAGTAAATAAATTTGAAAAAGCAGAAAAAAAATTCAGGAATATATTTGAAAATGCAAATGATGGTATTATCTATCTAAATAATCTCGGTAAAATTATAGATGTTAATGAACAAGCAGTTCAACTGTTTGGTGGAACAAAAGAAGAACTTATAAATAAACATTTTACCAAAATTGGAGTATTTTCTGTAAAAAAAATTCAGAACATGCTTGATAATTTTAAAAAAGCTATTTATAACGAAAAATTTCTTTTGGATATAACAATTGCAAATAAAAAAGGGAAACATATTGAACTTGAATGTTCAACAAGCCGGATAAGATATAAAGAAAAAACAACAGGAATAATTGTTATTGCTCGTGATATTACCGAACAGAAGCAGTCAGAAAAAGCATTGAAGGCAAGTGAAGAAAAATATCGTGCTTTGGTAGAGACAACAGATACCGGCTATTTGATTCTTGATGAAATTGGCAGAGTGGTAGATGCTAACCATGAGTATATTCGTATGACTGGACATAAAACACTAAAGGATATCTTTGGCAGAAGTGTCATAGAATGGACAGCCATCTATGACCTTAAAAAAAATGAACAGGAAGTCAAAAAATGTATGGAGCAGGGTTTCGTGAAAAATCTGGAAATAGATTATGTTGATAAAGATGGAAGTATTACTCCCATAGAAATTAATGCCAAGGTTGTTGAATCAGAAGAAGGATTGCGAATCCTGTCACTTTGCAGGGATATTACCGAAAGAAAGAAAATTGAAAAAGAATTACAAAACCGGCTAAATGAACTTGAAGCTTATCATAAAATTACAATGGGCAGAGAAGGACGTATAATTGAACTAAAAAGCGAAATCAATAAATTGCTCAGGAAGCTGGGACAAGAAGATAAGTTCAAGATTACGAAATGAGTTGTGGGTTTCAAGTTTCAGTTTGTAAAATTACTTAGTGTAAATTTGTGTCTAAAAAAGTAATGATAAAAAAATATATATTTGTAATATACAAAATCATAGTGTAAAAAAATAACTATATAAAACAAAACAAGAAAAATATGGTAAGAATAAAATTTAAGGGAATAGAAGAAAAATCAAAAATAGCGGTAATGGCTGTACTTTTAGCTTGCTGTTGTTATATGACTTACTATTTTCATATTGTACTTAAAACCGGCATTGTTTTTACGCACTTCTTTTACATTCCAATTATTTTAGCATCTGTCTGGTGGAAAAGAAAAGGATTACTTGTGGCTGTTTTTTTAGCGGTATACCTAACTATCAGTCACTTTTATATTAGAGAAAATATAGAGACTATTAATGATTTAGTTCGTGCTTTTATGTTTGTAGGTGTTTCCTATGTAGCAGCTATTTTAAGTGAGAAAATTATCAGGGCAAATGAGAATATAAAAAAAGAGAAGAATTTTTCAGAAAATATAATAACTACCCTTCCTGATTCTTTGATTGTTGTTGATAATGATTTGAAGATAAAAAAGGCAAATCTATCTTTCCACAAAATATTTGGATTAGAGCCGGAAAAAGTGAAAGGAATTAGCATAACCGATATATTAGGGGATGAGGGTAGAAAGCTTAGTGCTGAACTTACCAAGCTGCTTGGAACTAAGACTGTAACGGAGAACTTTGAGTTGCATTATCGGTCAAAAAAACTTGGTTATCGGATATTCAATATAGCGGCACGAGGGATAATTGTTGCAGAAGAAGAAGAAGAAAAAAAAGAAGAAGTATTGGTTATTCTGGAAGATATAACCAATCGCAAATGTGCTGAACAGAAAGTAAGAGAGCTTAATCAGTCAATAGAACAGTCGTCTGAAGGTATAGCTACTACAGACCTGAAAGGAAAGTTTGTTTTTGTCAATCAGGCATGGGCAGAAATGTATGGTTATCAGGTTACCGACTTAATTGGAAAGCCGGTCGCAATACTGGATTCGCCTGCTGACAAGAAAAACCTTACGAAAGTATGGGAACAGATAAATAAGAAGGGCTTCTGGCGTGGCGAACTTCAGAGGGTTAGAAAAGACGGTTCATCATTTCCGGCAATTATAACATCAAGCTTAGTAAAAGATGATAATGACAGACCGGTTTGCATTATAGGTACTTGTATTGATATCACTGAGCACAAGAGAGCGGAGGAGGTACTTCAACAATTTAGCGAAGAACTGAAATTGAAAGTTGAAGAAAAAACAAAAGAGTTGCAAAAACGGCTAAAGGAACTGGAAATCTATTATGACGCTACAATAGGACGGGAGAGTCGCATCATTGAGTTGAAACATCAGGTGAATGAACTGTTAGAGCAAATCGGGAAGGAGAAGAAATATAATGTATAAGAAAATCAATTGAAAATTGAGAATTAAAAATTGAATAACCCTATGAAATATTCCGATAAATCGGATTACACAGAGTAAATAATTAAATGACAAATAGTTTGAAACAGGTAATTATAAAAAATTTAAAGTAGTGAAAACAAAAACAAAATCAGAGTTTGAAAAAGAATTGGCAAAATTAAGTAAGCGAATTACCGAATTTGAGGCATCAGATAGTAAACTCTTTAAAGACGGGAAAGCAGGGCAAGACCTTCGCAAAACCGGCGACTACTTAGAGAATCTGATAAACTATGCCAATGTTCCTATCATTTTTTGGGACCCGGTATTTAAAATTACGCACTTCAATCCTGCTTTTGAACATATAACAGGATATAAATCCGGTGATGTTATAAGTAAAAAACTTGATATCCTTTTCCCGGATGCAAGCCGGAAGGAATCCATAAACAGGATCAAAGCCACATCAAATGGTAAATACTGGGAGTTGGTGGAAATTCCGATTCTGTGCAAAGATGGAGGTATTCGGTTGGTGCTCTGGAACTCGGCGAATATCTATGCTGAGGATGGCAAAACTCTTATATCAATTATTGCTCAGGGCACAGACATCACTGAAAACAAGCGAAAAGAAGAACAAATTTATAAAGCAAAGTCGGAGTTGGAGAACGTGCTTAATACTGCCCCCATTCATATTGCTTCTATTGATATCAACGGCAAATACGTTAGCTGGAACAGGGCATCTGAAGATATGTTCGGATTCACGGCTGAGGAGGTGATAGGAAAACTGACTCCGTGCAAGTTTCATCGCGATGACGAAGTAGCAAAAGCCGTTATTGACACAGCTAATAGGGAAGGTAAATTTGACGATGAGGTTTTCTTCATCCGAAGAGATAGCTCTGAATTTTTTGCTCACCTTTTAGTAACCAAAACAGCCGATTCTTCCGGTAATCATATCGGGTTTACCGGGGTAGCAATTGACATAACCGATCGCCTGGCTGCCGAACAGGAAAGCAAGCAGGCTGAAAAAGAACTTACAAGTCTCTATGCTAAATCGGAAGAATCCAGAAAATCGTTGCTTAGTATTCTTGAGGATGTTACTGAAAAAGAGCAGGCATTACAAAAATCAGAAGAAAAGTTTAAAACCGTTGCTGATTTTACATATAGTTGGGAGTATTGGATTAATCCTGAACTAAACTTTGTTTACATCTCCCCATCGTGTGAACGTATCTCAGGATATAAGCCGGAAGAATTTTTTAAAGACCCTGAATTGCTTGAAAAAATTATTCATCCTGATGATAAGAAAAAAGTTATCAATCATAGAAAAATTGTATCAGAGAGTAAAAAAGTAGGTAGTATGGATTTTCGTATTATTACCTGTAACGGTGATATATGCTGGATAGGGCATGTTTGCAGGGCTGTGTATGGTAAAGACAAAAAATATCTTGGCAGACGTGCAACCAACAGGGATATTACAGATAGCAAACGACAGGAAACCATTAGGAAAATGATGTATCAGATTTCCAATGCTGTTAACACTACAAAAAACCTAAATCAGTTTTTTAAAGTTATTCACCTTGAACTTGGTAAAGTATTAAAAACTAAAAATTTCTTTATTGCCTTATATAACAAAGAAAACGATACACTTTCACTCCCGTATTTTATTGACGAGAAAGATGATTTTAAATCTTTTCCTGCACGGAAAACCCTTACTGCTTATGTTATAAAAAAGAAAAAAGCTGTTATTTTAATAGAAAAAGAAATAAAAAAATTAATTAGCTCAGGTGAGATTGAAGCTGTAGGAACAGTTAGTAAAATCTGGCTTGGAGTACCTTTAATATCAGAAGAAGAAGTAATTGGAGTGCTTACTGTTCAGAGTTATGAAAATGAAAATGATTTTAATAAAAAAGACCTTGAATTATTAAAATTCATTTCCGGTCAGATTGGACTCTATATTGAACGAAAGCAATCGGAAGATTTTATCCGTATTCAATGTGATATTGCCATGGAGCTTAATGATGTTATGGGGCTTGATGAAACACTTCTTATGTGCCTTGATGCAAGCATTCGTATCTCGGGAATGGACTGCGGGGGAATTTATCTTGTTGATAAAAATACGGGAAATCTGGATATTGCCTTCCATAAAGGATTATCCGAAAAATTTGTAAAAAGTGCTTCACACTTTGATGTAGATTCAGATAATGCCCGTTTGGTTATGGCAGGCAAACCTGTATATAGTCAGCATCAAAAACTGGATGTTGATATTAACAATAATCGCAAACAGGAAAACCTGCGAGCAATTGCTGTTATTCCTGTGCTTTACGAGGGTAGGGTAATTGCCTGTCTGAATATTGCCTCACATTTTTTTGATAAAGTACCTGCTAATGCACGTATTGCTCTTCAAACAATGGCTGCTCAAATTGGAAATATTATTGCACGTATAAATACTGTGAAAGAACTTAAAGACAGTGAAGAAAAATACAGGCAGGTGGTTGATAATTCACTGGTAGGAAATTATATTTCTCAAAATTATATTTTAAAGTTTTGCAATCAACAGCTCGCAGAGATATTTGGCTATAATAATGTTGATGAGATGTTAGAAAAAGACATGAGAGAAATAATTAAATCGGAGAACAGGGAATTTGCGTATTCAGAAATAAAGTTAAGAAAACCGGATGAAAAAGATTTTTCGAGGTATGAATTTAAAGGAATAAAAAAAGACGGTAGTTTAATTGATTTTGAAGTGCTGGGAGGTCGTATCTTGTATGAGGGTAAACCAGCCATGCAAGGAACTTTGATAGATATTACCGAACGCAAAAAATATGAGAAAGAACTCGCAAAACATCGCGAGCATCTCGAAGTACTTGTTGAAGAAAGAACAAAAGAATTAGAAGAAAAAAATGAAAAATTAAAACATTATAATCAATTATTTGAAGGAAGAGAATTTAGGATAAAAGATTTGAAAGATAGAGTTAAAGAATTGGAAGAAAGGCTGGGGATTTGTGATTTATGATTTATGATCCCGAAGCTAAGCTTCGAGGATGCTCGAGCAAAGCTCGGCATTTACGATTTATGATTTACGATTGGAGATAGAAATTGGAACTGACAACCAACGTAAACAAAACATACAATATAAATAATTATAAAATATCATATTATGAAAAAGATATTGGTAATTGACGACATAAAAGAAAATTTAATAACCATAAAGGCAGTGATAGATAACAGTTTACCGAATTGTCTGGTATTAACAGCTCTATCGGGAAAAGAGGGATTGAAAACAGCAAGAGAAGAACAACCGGACGCCATCCTTCTGGATATAGTAATGCCACGAATGGATGGTTTTGAAGTATGCCAAAAACTAAAGGAAGATAAAACAACAAAACATATTCCTGTGGTGTTGATAACTGCTGTAAAAACCGATACTAAAAGTAAGATCAGAGGTTTGGAGGCAGGTGCTGATGCTTTTTTAACAAAACCAATCGAACCAAACGAACTTTCTGCACAGATAAATGTAATGCTTCGCATAAAGGAAGCAGAAGACAAATTGCGAGCAGAAAGAGAACTGTTAGATGAGAAAGTTAAAGAAAGAACAAAAGCACTTTGGGAGAGCAAACAGGAATTGAATGCAATTTTTAATGAAGCCGGAGATGGTATTGTTTTACTTGATAAAACCGGTAAAGTCCTAAGAATCAATAAATATATAACTAAAATTGGAGGTTTTACAGAAGATGATCTCGTAGGAAAACGATTTCAATCTTTAAAAATGTTTCCTCTGAAGAGCATGACAAAAATGATAAGTGCCTTTAGTAAACTGATTAAAGGACAGGGAGTTACCTACGAAGTGGAGGTTTATACTAAAAAAGGTGAAAAGAAGATCGTTCAAGTTCGAAACTCTATTTTGAAAAAAGATGGAAAAGTGGAAGGAATTATTGTCATACTAAGAGACATCACAGAGCAGAAGAAGGCGGAGGAGAAAGAAAAAGAACACCGCAAAAATATTGGGTTGTTATCCAAAACTGCAATGCAATTTGTTGAATTGCCACAAGATAAAGATATTTATAATTATATTGGAAAACAGCTTCAAGAGTTTACGGGAAAAAATTCAATTATTGCTGTTAATTCTATTGATAAGGAAAAAAATATCCTGACCACTCGTGCAATTATTGGAATGGGTAAATTATCTAAAAAAGTTGCAGGTCTTTTAGGAAGACATCCTGTGGGCATAACTAATAATGTAAAAGATGAAGAACTTGTTTATCTGTCTGACGGCAAGTTGCATTTATACAAGGAAGGACTATATGGAATATTATTGAAAATCGTTCCGAAAACTGTCTGCAATTCCATAGAAAAACTAATGAATGTCGAAAAAATATATACAATCGGCTTTACAAAAGATAATGAGTTATTCGGAACTATTGTCATATTTTTAAAAAAAGATGCCGATAAACTTAAGAATGAGCAAATGATTGAAGCATTTGTAAAACAGGCTTCCATAGCAATCCAAAAAAGACAAGTAGAAGAAGAATTAAAAAAACACCGCGAACACCTTGAAGAACTTGTTGAAGAAAGAACAAAAGAATTAGAAGAAAAAAATGAAAAATTAAAACATTATAATCAATTATTTGAAGGAAGAGAATTCAGGATAAAAGACTTGAAAGATAGAGTTAAAGAATTGGAAGAAAGGCTGGGGATTTATGATTTATGATTTACGATTGAAATTGGAACAGACAACAAAAATAAACTTCTATGAAAAACAGGAAAAACAAAACAAATGCTGAATTGATTAAAGAAAATGAAATGTTGCATAAAAAAGTTAATGAATTAGAAAATGCAGAAGAAGCAGTATTGGAAAGTGAGGAGAAATACAGGTCGTTAACTGAGCATCTTAACGTTGGAGTGTATAGAAATACTATTGGGGCTAAAGGACGATTTATTGAGGCAAATCCTGCAATTGTTGAGATGTTTGGTTACAAGAAAAAAAATGAATTTCTTAAATTGAACGTTGCGGATTTATATAAAAAATCAGGTGAAAGAAAAAATTTTAATAAGAAAATGATAAGTAAAGGTTTCGTGAGAAACGAGGAGATACAATTACAGAAAAGTGATGGGGCGTTTTTCTTTGGATCTGTATCGGCGGTGGCAGTGAAAGATGAAAAGGGAAAGGTGAAGTATTACGATGGAATAATTGAAGATATCACCGAGCGTAAGCAAACAGAAGATGCACTACGAGAAAGTGAAAGTCGTCTAAAAACAAAACTTGATTACATTTTATCATCTGATAAAGATGTTAAAGATGTTACTTTAACCGATTTAGTGGATATAAAAGACCTTCAGAAAATTCAGGATGCTTTTGCTGTAGCAAATGATGTGGCATCAATTATCTCAGATATTGACGGTAAGCCAATTACAAGAGCAAGCAATTTCTGTAGTGTGTGCGAAATAATCAGAAGCACAGAAAAAGGAAATAGAAACTGTATTAAGTCCGATAAGATTCTTGGCAAAAAGGCAAAAACACTTATGAAGCCAACTTATGAAAAATGTCTTAGCTGTGGTTTTGTTGACGCAAGCGCTCCAATAATTATAGGAGGCAAGCACATTGCAAACTGGCTGATTGGACAAAGCAATGTAATGGATGTCGGAAAAAATAGAATTAAAACTTACGCAAAAGAAATTGGTGCAGATACGAATAAAATTTTAGATGCATTTGAAAAAATGCCACAGATGTCGCTGACAAAATTCGAACAAATACTTGATCTATTATGGTATTTTACAAAAGAACTATCAATACTGGGATATGATAATTTGAAATTAGTAAAAAATATTATAGATATCAAGCAGGCTGAAGATAAAGAAAAAGAACACCGCAAAAATATTGAGTTGCTATCAGAAGCTGCAATGCGATTTGTTGAATTGCCACAAGATAAAGATATTTATAATTTTATTGGTGAACAACTTCATGAGTTGGTTGGAAAAAATTCTTATGTTGTTGTTAATTCTGTTGATACTGATAAAAATATCCTGACCACTCGTGCAGTTATTGGAATGGGAAAATTATCTGAAAAAGTTGTACATTTTTTTGGAAGACATCCTGTAGGTGTAACTTATAATCCAAAAGAAAAAGATATTATTTATCTATCTGACGGCAAATTGCATTTATACGAGGAAGGATTGTATGAAATATCATTAAAGACTATTCCGAAAATTGTCTGCAATTCCATAGAAAAACTATTGAATGTTAAAAGAATGTTCACAATCGGCTTCATAAAAGATAATGAGCTATTCGGAAACCTTGGCATATTTTCAAAAGAAAGTTCCGGTGAACTTAAGAATAAGCAAATAATTGAAGCATTTATAAAACAAGCTTCCATAGCAATTCAAAAAAGGCAGACGGAGGAAGCTTTAAAAGAAAGCGAAGAAAAATATAAAACACTATATGATTCTTCCAGAGATGCTATTATGATATTAACTATGGAACAGGGATACATAGGTGGGAATCTTGCTTCTGTAAAAATGTTCAAATGTAAGGATGAAAAGGAGTTTATTTCTAAAAATCCATGGGATTTATCTTCTGAATATCAACCTGACGGAACATCATCTCTAATAAAAGCTCAAGAGATGCTAAAAATAGCGATGGAAAAAGGCTCACATTTTTTTGATTGGAAACATAAAAGAATAGATGGAGAGGAATTCTTTACTAATGTCTTACTAACAAAAATTGAATTATCTGGTAAAATAGTTTTACAAGCGACAGTTTGTGACATCACCGAACGCAAGCAAGCAGAAATGGAAATTCATCTTTTACATAAACTAACAAAGGCAATAAGCGAAGCTTCGGATTTTAAGATGGCACTCAGTACCGCTCTCAGTTTGACGTGTAAACATACTGGATGGGTAATGGGGGAAGCATGGATACCAAACCATGACGAAACCGCTCTTGAGTATCACCTTGGTTATTATGACGATAGCAACGAACATAACAAACGTCTGAGTCACTTCATACAGTTGAGTAAAGAGTACACATTTTCCCCGGGCACAGGACTACCAGGTCGAGTCTGGCAATCTATGCAACCGGAATGGAGACATGATATTTCCGGTTTATCAGAAGAAATATATTTACGTGCCAAACCCTCTAAGAAAACTGGGCTTAAAGCTGCGTTGGGTGTTCCTATCATTAGCAATGGCAAGGTGCTAACCGTGCTCGTATTTTATATGACCACACCACAACAAGAAGATGAGCGTCTTATCAATATCGTTTCAACAGTTGCAACCCAACTAGGAACGGTGATTCTGCGCAAGCAGGCAGAGGTTGCAATTCGGGAATCAAATGAAAGATTTCAAGATATTGCAACCACAACAGGGGATTGGATTTGGGAGGTTGATAAAGAAGGACGCTATACATATTGCAGCCCTGTTGTTAAACAGGTTCTTGGCTATATGCCTGATGAATTGTTAGGAAAGCATTTCTATGATTTTTTTCATCCAGATGAGCGTGATGAATTGAAAAAAGCAGCTTTGATAGTATTTCAAAAGAAACAAAAATTTTATGATTTAATTAATAGGAATGTGCATAAGGATGGACGTGTTATTTTCTTGGAAACAAACGCTGTTCCTCTTCTTGATGATAAAGAAAATTTATTAGGGTACCGTGGAGTTGATCGTGACATCACAAAACGTAAGCAGGCAGAGGAAGATTTAAAAAAGGCATTAGAAAAAGCCACCGAATCCGACAGATTAAAATCTGCATTTTTATCTACTATCTCGCACGAACTTCGTACCCCGTTAAATGCAATTATCGGTTTTTCAGAAATTATTGATGAAGATGTTCCCAATGAAGAAATTATTGATTATGTGAAAATGATCAATAGAAGTGGTCATAATTTATTTGAAATTATTGAAGATATTCTTGAAGTTGCTGATATTGAAAGTGGGGGATTAGAAATAAGTAAAACCGAATTTCGAGTTATTTCGATTTTTGATGAAATTGTTGAGAATATAGAATCAATACAAGAAAATGAAGACAAAAAGCATCTTGAAATAAAATTAAATTTTCCTGCTGATGCAAAGGATTTAATGATTATTTCCAATAAATCAAAAATAAAAAAGGTACTTATTCATCTTTTAAAAAATGCGTTTAAATTTACTGAAAAAGGTTATATAAAATACGGTTTTAAGCCGGAAAAAGATAAAATTATTTTTTATGTTAAAGATACAGGAGTGTGAATAGCTAAGAATAAACACAATATTATTTTTGATAAATTCAGACAGGTAGATGATTCTCATACACGGAAATTCGGTGGTATGGGAATAGGCTTATCTTTAGTTAAAAAAATAATTGAATTACTTGATGGAGAAATATGGTTTGATTCCGTTGAAGGGAAAGGTACAAATTTTTATTTCTCAATACCA
>DAOVNY010000114.1 GCA_030630005.1 Bacteroidales bacterium
AAAATTTTGATGCTTTGATAAGTCTGATCGACGAACATCCTGATAAAGTAATGTTTTGTTCAGACGACCGGCATCCCAACGATTTGGAAAGAGGTCATATAAATGAACTTGTAAAACGTGCTATAAAATGTGGATACGATCCTATTAAAGTCTTACGAACTCGTACTTATAATCCGGTTAAACATTACGATTTGGATGTGGGATTGCTTCAGGAAGGTGACAATGCAGATTTTGTAATTATTGATAATTTTGCAGATTTTAATATTCTTGAAACTTATATTGATGGTGAAAAAGTAGCTGAAAATGGCAGGTCTTTGATCAATTCAGTTGAGGAGACTGCTCCAAATAAATTTAATGCTTCTGAAATTTCTGTTGCTGATCTGAAACTTCATCCCGGAAAGGGAAAAATAAAAGTTATTGAAGCACTTGAAGGGCAGCTCGTTACTAATAAAATTATTTGTGAACCCAAAATCTGTGAAAATAATATTGTCAGCGATGTTGAAAATGATATTTTAAAACTTGTGGTGATGAATCGTTATGAGGATGCAAAACCGGCAATTGCGTTTATTAAGAATTTCGGATTACAAAAGGGAGCAATTGCTTCAACGGTTGCTCACGACAGCCACAATATTATTGCAGTTGGTGTGGATGATAATGATATCGCGAAAGCGATAAATTTACTTATAGCTGAAAGAGGAGGAGTGTCGGTTGTTGGTGAAAATGAAAGCCATGTATTACCTTTACCGGTTGCAGGAATTATGTCGAATAGTGATGCATACAAAGTAGCTTCGGATTATGAAATGATAGATAAGAAAGCCAAAGAACTCGGCTCGGGACTTAATGCTCCATATATGACCTTGTCTTTTATGGCATTGCTGGTTATTCCTGAGATAAAATTGAGCGATAAAGGATTATTTGACGGAACTAAGTTTGAGTTTACATCTTTGTTTCAATAACTTGCGTTTATTTTGTATATATATTTACACATTTACATTGATTTTATATTTAATTTTATGTATCTTTGCAAAAAAATATTAATCAAAAACTGAAAAAAATGACTAAGCCAAAACTTGACGTAGAAAAACTTGAAAGAGCTGCAAGCAGACTGAGATCTATTACACATCCGATGAGAATAGCTATTATTGATCTTTTAAGCGCAAAAGAAAAAATGAATGTTACCCAACTATATACAAGTTTGGGATTAGAACAAGCTGCTACTTCTCATCATCTTAATATTTTAAGAAACAGTGGAATTTTAGCTTCAAAGAGAGACGGGAAAATGATATTTTATTCATTACAAACAAAAGTACTTGGTGATATAATTGATTGTATCAACAGGTGTGATGAAGCTTAAGAAACAACTATGAGCTCAGTTCTTAAAGACAATTATTAAAAAAATTGCCACAGATTACACTGATTTAATTTTTAAAAATCTGTGTAATCTGTGTAATCTGTGGTTTCTTTAGTTTTTACAACTCCCAATCTTCCTTAATATCCCAGTTAGCGCGTACATCAAAATTCTTTCCAAAATAATACACTCTTTCGGGAGGGATGTTTTTTATATAATCTCCTGTGTCCCATCTGCCGTTATTATTTGCATCGCGAATAAGTTTAAGTTTGTATGCACCGGGGTTGAGGTAATCAAGCATGATAATTCCGTCTTCAGAAACAGTTAGTTTTTTTAAAATATTTTCCCTGTCGTCCATTAGTTGTAAAATGTAATTGCTTCCGCTTTCAGTGTTTGTTAAGTTAATTTGCAGCGTTCCGTAATCTTGTAATTCTTTTATCTTAAAATGTATCGAAGCAGTATCATTGCAGTATCCAAGAATATCGGTGAAAACAGAATCAGGGAAAAACAATTCATAATTTTCGCCTTCTTCAAATTTTTCATCAATAAATAACTTTCTTTTTAATAAATCAATAAATTCAACTTTTGGGATAATTGTATCTTTTTCTTTTATGATTAAAAGAAGTTTGTCAAGATTATATTTATCAAGAGGACGAGCAAATTCGAGTTTTAGATTTTTAGTTAGATTTAGTTTATTGCTTTGAATATTTGTTTTGAATTTTAATGAAGGAAGTTTTTCGGGAATATCTTCTTCATTCTTCTTTTTTTTCTTTTGCTTTTTCTCAGTAAAAAGAACTACTTCCGTAGTATCAAGAACCAAAGTATCCTGACTGATTTTAAATAAAAGAGTATCGGGATAGTTTTTGCTAAGCCAGTAAATCATAGTATCCCTGCCGGGGTTTAAGTCTTCAATTTTCTGACAATCTTTCCCGAAAGTATAATTTAAAGTTTCGATTTTAAGGTCATCGGTTGGGAACTTAAACACAAATATTATCTGCCCTTCTTTTACAAGCTCGGCAGCAATTAAGTGCTGAGTTGAATCAATTTCATCAAATAAATAAAGATCATAAAAAGTATATTTTTCGGATTTAGCTATTGAATCAATTTTGATTTCTTCTTTGATCAAACTGTCTTTTTCAGCTACACTCATAATAGTGTCATTTAATAAACTGTCGGGGATGACAAAGGTTTTGAAAAACTCAGGCATAAGCAAACTGTCGAGAAAAGCGATTTCCTCGTTTGGCAGATCATAAAGATAATTGCTGTTAGCATCTTTTAGGGCGAAAATTTTGTAATTATCGTTTTTCAGATTTTTTAACTGAAAATTTCCATCTTCATCAGTTTTTGCAATATAGTAAGGCCTCGAAAAATATGGTATTGAGTCAAAAGGAATTGTGTCGTTTATATCGAGATAAAGCATAACAAAAACTTCTTCCACTTCGGGTTGAAGAGTAAAAGCATTAAGTACTTTTCCATTTATTGTTAATGAGTCAAGGGTGGCACCGGTTGCGAATACATATTGAAAATCAAGGAGAGGATTTTTTTCGGTGATATCTTTAATTGCATCGCCAAAAAAAAGAGTGTAAGTAGTATTTTGTCTTAGTTCATCTTGCGGCTCAATTATTAATGATTTTCCTCTGATTTTAAAATTCGGTTTGTTGTCAAGAGGTGGCGAAACAAGTAGTTGTTTGTTTGCTTCATCAAACTCGATAAATTCATCAAACACAAGTTTAATTTTTTCTGATTCAAAATTAATAGAATAATTCGATGGCTCACTTTCAATTACTTGCGGCGGGGTAACATCTTTAGGTCCACCTGTTGGTGATACAGGATTTGCACAGTTTGTAACAATAAAAACCGTAGCAACGCAAATAAATAAATATAAGAGAAATGATTTTGTTTTCAATTTTCAATTTTATTTAATAAACGAATATAAATCGGATTTAATATAAACATCACAAACTTATAAAAAATTATTATAGGATTATTTAGTTTTGCTGTTATTTTAGTGGAAATGCGTAAATGATTAAATATACAAATTTTCTGGTTCTTTTATTGAGTTCTCTCAGAAAAGTAAAAAAAACGCCACTAAGACTCCAAGAACACTAAGATACACAAAGAACAATCAATCAATACTTTAGACTTAGTGAATTCTTTGAGTCTTTGTGGCTAAAATAACTTTGCGGAGTGGACTCATAATTCGATTCTTTCAAAAGAAAAACCCAAATTTGAAAAATATTTTAAAACCTCAGGTAAAGCAAACAGTACATTTTCTTTTGCTTTAACACTATCGTGAAAAACAATTATCGAGCCTTTTTGGGCATTATCAATCACATTGTTAAGACATTTTTCTTTTGAAATGTTTTTATCGTAATCGCCTGCCAGCACCGTCCACATGATTATCTTATATTTGTTTTTAATCTCATTTATCTGTGCTTTTCTGATTCTTCCGTAAGGAGGTCTGAAAAGATTTGAATCAATATATTTTTCCGATTTTTCAATATTTGAAATATATTTCCCGTTTCTTGTTTTCCATCCGTTAAAATGATTAAAAGTATGATTGCCTATGCTGTGTCCGTGTTTCAGAATGTTTTGAAATATTTCAGGATGATTTTTTACATTTTCTCCCAAACAAAAAAATGTTGCTTTGGCATTATAATTATCAAGAATTTTTAAAACTTTTTCGGTTACATCACGAGTTGGTCCATCATCCAAAGTCAGGTAAATTGTTTTATCAACAGTTTTAAAATCCCAAATCAAATTCTTGTTTGAGAAAAGCTTTACGAGATATGGTGTTTTTATAAAATACAAAATTTGTTGATTAAAATGAATGAGCTAAATTAATGATTTTCCTGTCATTTCCTCCGGTATTTTTATTTTCATTAAACTTAGCAGGGTAGGAGCAACATCAGCTAAAACCCCGTTATCAATTTTATTGTATTCATCCGAAACCAAAATACAAGGAACGGGATTAAGAGAGTGAGCAGTATTTGGAGAGCCATCCTTATTTATAACATTGTCGGCATTACCATGGTCGGCAATTATCAAAGCTGAATAATTATTATTTTTTGCAGTTTCAACCACCTCTCTAACGCAATTGTCAACGGTTTCAACGGCTTTTAAAATTGCTTTGTAAATGCCGGTGTGACCAACCATATCGCCGTTTGCAAAATTCAGACAAACAAAATCCGCTTCTTGTTTTTTCAGTTCTTCAACAATTTTGTCTTTAACTTTATATGCACTCATTTCGGGTTGAAGGTCGTAGGTGGCAACTTTTGGTGATGGCACCATAATTCGTTTTTCGTTTTTAAATTCTTTCTCTCTGCCTCCGGAAAAGAAAAAAGTAACATGAGCATATTTCTCGGTTTCGGCAATCCTGATCTGCTTTTTCCCTAATTTCGATAAATATTCACCAAGTGTATTTTCAACATTTTTTTTATCATAAATTATTTTTATTCCTTTGAATGAATCGTCATAACTGGTCATGGTGTAATAATTCAAGTCAATAGTATTCATGCCATGTTCCGGCATATCTTTTTGAGTGAGTGCAATTGTAATTTGTCTAAGTCTGTCAGTTCTAAAATTAAAACAAATAACTACATCGTCCTTTTCGATTGTCCCGACAACTTTATTATTTTCATCAACCGCAACAATAGGCTTAATAAATTCATCAGTTACTCCGGCATCATACGATTCCTGAATGGCATTTAAAATATTTCCGGTTTTTTTGCCTTTGCCCTTAACCATCAAATCATAACCTTCTTTAATCCTTTCCCACCTATTATCTCTGTCCATAGTATAATATCTGCCGATCAAAGAAGCTATTTTTACATTTGATTCTGCAATATGTTTTTCAAGTTTTTTAACAAATCCATATCCGCTTTTGGGGTCGGTATCCCGACCATCAGTTAAAACATGGATAAAAACATTTTTCAGTCCATAGTCCTTGGACATATCGCAAAGTTTGTAAAGATGCTTATTTGATGAATGAACGCCACCATCGGAAACCAATCCCAAAAAATGAACACTTTTATTGTTTTCTTTAGCATAAGTTAATGCTTCAACCAACTGTGGATTTTGCTCAATGCTATCATCTTTAATCGCCTTATTAATTTTTACAAGATCCTGGTAAACAACTCTTCCGGCACCAATATTCAGATGACCCACTTCAGAGTTTCCCATTTGCCCTTCAGGTAAACCAACATCATTGCCGGAAGTTTTTAATTGTGAATGAGGATAATTCTTCATTAATTTATCAAGATAAGAAGTGTTTCCGTTAAAGATTACATCACTCTTACTTTTGTCTCCAATTCCCCAACCGTCAAGAATTATCAGTATTGCTTTTTTTGTATTAGCCATTTTATTCAGTTTAAATTTTAATGATGCAAAATTATGAATTAAAATAATTTGAATTTGTAATATTAAAGAATATTTCAAACTAAACATTTTATATCTTTGAAAAATATTCCGAAAAAGTATATCGAATGGATGAATTTTAATTTTGGAATCAAGTATAGATTAAAAAAATGACTAAAATGAAAAACAATCTATCAAAAATCCTAATAATCACATTTGTGATTTCAGCATTTATTGTAAAACAATCATACTCCTACACAGGAGAAGTTATAAAATCGTTTAAAACCCCGGGGGATTTCCCGACAGGAATGACTTTTGACGGCAAAAATATCTGGCTTGCCGACAGAAAAGAAGCAAAATTATTTTGTATTGATCCGGAAAACGGCGAAGTGATAAGAAGCATACAAGCACCTGCATATTGGCCTATGGGACTGGCATGGGATGGTGAGGCTCTCTGGAGTGTTGATGTAAAAGGCGGAATTCCTTTATCGGAAAATTATAACGGGAAAATTTATCGTGTTGACCCAAAAGACGGAACTCTTTTAAAAACTATAACCGCACCATCATCAACACCAAGAGGATTGACCTGGGATGGAAAATATCTCTGGTGTGTGGATAATCATTCTGATGAAATTATTCAGTTTAGCCCCGATGATGGTACAACAATCCGGTCATTTAAAGCACCGGCAGGTGATTGTCGTGGATTGACTTTTGACGGAAAATATCTTTGGGTTTCCGATAGAAGCACTAATGAAATTTATATGGTTGACCCTGAAACAGGAACAGTTTTAATTGTTGCTGAAGCACCCGGAGAATATACCAGAGGATTATGTTTTGACGGAACTGATCTTTGGGCTGCCGATTATCAAAGTGATAAAATTTATGAATTAAAAATCAGGGATGGAGAAAAATTCAGAAGAACAAATCCTCACAAATCCTTTGTAACTTTTAATCACAGGATAACAAATTTTGGTCCCGGAAATGTAAAATCTGCCGATATTCATATTGCCATTCCTAAAGATCGTGACACACAGGAAATTCACGGGAAAAGCAAATTTATTATGGAACCAACGGATTTTGTTAAGGACCACTGGGATCAAAAAACTGCTCATTTTCATTTTGAAAATATTAAAGCCGGTGAAAATAAAAATGCCGAAATGAAAACTGAGGTAACAACTTATGAAGTCAGATACTTTATTTATCCTGAAAATGTTGGTACTCTTGAAGATATTCCGAAAAAGATCACAAATAAATATCTCGAAGATAATGAGAAGTATGATTATAAAAATCCGGTAATTCAGTCTGCGGTAAAAACAGCCTTGAAAGGTGAGAAAAATCCATATTGGATGGCTCGAAAATTATACAATTACCTGATGCAAAATATGTATTACGAAATGCAGGGTGGCTGGAATACTGCGCCAACAGTTCTCGAACGCGGAAATGGTTCCTGCTCCGAATATTCTTTCGTTTACATAGCAATGTGTCGTGCAGCAGGATTACCTGCGAGATATGTTGGTTCGGTAGTTATAAGAGGTGATTATGCCAGTCTGGATGATGTTTTTCACCGTTGGGTAGAAGTTTACCTTCCCGGATACGGCTGGATTCCGATTGATCCAAGTGGTGGCGACAGCAAATCACCAAGACATCAGGCAAATTATTTCGGACATCTTGCCAATAGATATTTAATTACAACCGAAAGTGGTGGCGGTTCCGAAACTATGGGATGGACATATAATTCAAATGAATTTTATGTTACCGATCCCAAAACCAATGTTGTTACCGATCATTTTGCAGAATGGGATCCGGTTGAGAAAGAATAGGATAAATAGATGATGTCTGAAAAATTCAGGAATAAATATCGTATTAATTTTATTTTCTGGATTTAATTAGAATTTCCAACATTTTTATACCTGCTTCAGGAATTACTGTTCCCGGTCCGAAAATTGCAACTACTCCGGCTTTATAAAGGAAATCATAATCCTGATGTGGGATAACGCCGCCAACATTTATTAAAATATCTTCTCTTTCTAATTTTTTCAATTCTTTAAT
>DAOVNY010000208.1 GCA_030630005.1 Bacteroidales bacterium
GAGATAGTTTATTGTTTTAATAATGCAAAAATAATAATTTTTCGAAACGTATCATTAATCGAACTTATTGCAGATAACTATTAGGTAAAACCAAACTCGACTAAAATATTATTTCACCTCACTACCATTCCTAAAATCTTGAGTCGGAGAAACAAAACATAATTCTCCCTGTTCGTTTTCCGCCATTAAAATCATTCCGTTCGATTCTATGCCTCTGAGTTTTTTTGGAGCAAGATTAACAAGAATACTTACTTTTTTCCCAATAATTTCCTCAGCTTTGTAATATTCGGCAATTCCTGATACAACTGTTCTTTGGTCGATTCCGGTATCAATTTTTAGTTTTAAAAGTTTTTTGGTTTTTGGGACTTTTTCAGCTTCAATTATTGTTCCTGTGCGAATATCAAGTTTTGAGAAGTCATCAAAATTAACATCCTCTTTTGCAGGATTAACTTTAACTTCATTAGCTGCATTTTCTTTTTTAGTATCAAGCAATTTTTGAACTTGTTCTTCAATTGCTTTATCTTCAATTTTTTCGAATAAATAAGCCGGTTTTTCTAACTGATGTCCGCTTTTTAAAATATTTTCATTTCCGGCATCTTTCCATTTAAGTTTTGATAAATTAAGCATTTTGCTCAGTTTATCAGCCGTAAACGGTAAAAACGGTTCACATAATATTGACAGATTTCCACAAATCTGAAGTGAAATATTTAAAATTGTTTTTACCCTGTTTTCATCGGTTTTGATTTGTTTCCAGGGTTCTGTTTCAGTCAGATATTTATTACCCAAACGAGCAAGATTCATCATTTGTGCCTGAGCTTCGCGGAAGCGATATTTTCCCAAACTACTTGCTACTTTATCAGGGAAAGTTTTCAATTCATTTATAACAGCCTTATCTATTTCATCCAAATTACTCAACGCAGGAACTTTACCGGCAAAATATTTATGAGTCAGGACAATAGTTCTATTTACAAAATTTCCGAAAATAGCAAGAAGCTCATTATTATTTTTTGCCTGAAAATCTTTCCATGTAAAATCATTATCCTTTGTTTCGGGAGCATTTGCAGTAAGAACATATCTCAATACATCTTGTTTTCCGGGAAACTCTTCAAGATATTCGTGCAACCACACAGCCCAGTTTCGGGATGTAGAGATTTTATCATTTTCGAGATTAAGAAATTCATTTGCCGGAACATTATCCGGAAGTATATAACTTCCTTCCTTTTTTAATATAGAAGGGAAAATAATACAATGAAAAACGATATTATCTTTTCCGATAAAATGAACAAGTTTTGAATCCTCACTTTTCCAGTATGGTTTCCAGTCTTTGCCGGTTTCCTTTGCCCATTCTTTGGTTGCGGAAATATATCCTATTGGCGCATCAAACCAAACATATATAACTTTTCCTTTGGCTCCTTCAACAGGAACTTCCACGCCCCAATTAAGATCGCGAGTTACAGCTCTTGGTTTTAATCCCAGATCAATCCACGACTTACACTGCCCGTAAACATTGGGTTTCCAATCGTCTTTATGTCCTTCCACAATCCATTCTCTGAGCCATGATTCATATTTGTCGAGAGGCAAATACCAGTGTTTTGTATCTCTTAAAACCGGAACATTCCCCGAAAGGGCAGATTTTGGATTTATCAATTCTGTCGGGCTTAAGGAAGTTCCGCAATTTTCGCATTGGTCGCCGTAAGCTTTTTCATAATCGCAATGAGGACAAGTTCCCGTTATGTACCTGTCGGCAAGAAATTGATTTTCTTTTTCATCATAATAATTCTTGGCAGTTCTCTCAATAAACTCTCCTTTATCATATAAATTTTTAAAGAATTCTTGGGCAGTTTCGTGATGAATTTTTGCAGAAGTTCGTGAGTAAACATCAAAAGAAATCCCAAAATCTTTGAATGATTTTTTAATTATCTTATGATATTTATCAACAATATCCTGGGGTGCAACTCCTTGTTGTCGAGCTTTAATAGTAATCGGAACTCCATGTTCGTCAGAGCCACCAATAAAAATCACATCTTCGCCAACCGATCTTAAATATCTGCAATAGATATCGGCAGGAATATAAACTCCGGCAAGATGCCCGATATGAATTGGTCCGTTTGCATACGGAAGAGCAGAAGTTACAGTATATCTTTTAAATTTGTTTTGTTCTTTATTCATCAATAAAAATTTTTAATGTAATTTCGGCAAAGTTAAATAATTTATGAAAATACCGGCATATTTAAAAAAGGGAGACAAAATAGCAATTGTTGCTCCTGCACGAAAAATTAGTAATTCTGAAATTTGTTATGCTATTAAAACTTTTGAAAATTGGGGATTAGAGGTTGTTTTGGCAGAGAATCTTTTTAAAAGTAATAATCAGTTTGCAGGAACAGATGAAGAGAGAATATCTGATTTTCAACAAATGTTGGATGACCCAACTGTAAAAGCAATTATTGCCGCGAGAGGAGGATATGGTTCGGTAAGAATAATTGATAAACTGGATTTCTCAAAATTTATAAAAAATCCAAAATGGATTATTGGGTTCAGCGACATTACTGTTTTTCATTCTCATTTTCACACAAATTTCGGAATTGAAACATTGCATGCTTTAATGCCAATTAATTTTATTGATGATGAGAAAAGTAATGTTTCGGCAGAAAGTTTACGAAAAGCCTTATTTGGTGAAAAAATTTCATACTCATTAAATAGTTCAAAATATAACAGAAAAGGTGTTGCAACAGGAGTTTTGTGCGGTGGTAATCTTTCGATGCTTTACAGTTTAAACGGATCGCAATCGGAAATTAATACCGAAGGAAAAATTTTATTTATTGAGGATGTTGATGAATATCTTTATCATATTGACAGGATGATGATTAATTTAAAAAGATCGGGCAAACTCAATAAGCTGGCAGGACTGATAGTTGGAAGCATGAATGATATGAACGACAATAAAATTGCTTTTGGAAAAACGGTAAATGAAATAATTTCCGATGTTGTTGCCGAATACAATTATCCTGTTTGTTTTGATTTTCCTGCCGGACACTTAAAAGAAAATTATGCTTTAATTCTTGGTCGTGAAGCTACGTTGGAAGTTGGTGAGAAAACCAGTTTTTCTCAAAACTCAAAGTTTGAAACTTCGAATTAAATCTAAAATCATAAATCTAAAATCATAAATCCAAACACTTTACTACCATGGCAGAACATAATGATTTAGGACAAAAAGGCGAAGAACTTGCCAGAAAATTCCTCAGCAACAAAGGTTTTAAAATTATTGATACAAATTGGACTTTTGGGAAAGATGAAATAGACATTGTTGCTTATGATAAAGAATATCTTGTGATAGTGGAAGTTAAAACCCGCAGATCAAATTATTTCGGAGAACCGTATTTTGCGGTTACAAAGAAAAAGCAAGAGCTTTTGATACGAGCAGCACAGGCGTATATCACACGAAAAGACATTGATAATGAAGCCAGATTTGATATTGTTTCTATTGTTGTTACACCCGGTGGAAATCATATCGAACATATTGAAGATGCTTTTTATCCTACATTGTAATTTTTTTTATTTATTTTGCAATTTATTAATATAGAATAAATGTCTCAGGGAAAAAAATATAATCAAAAAAAAAGGCACGGTGATTTTTCAAAATTCATCAAAAATAAAAAAAGCTCATCATCAAAAATAAAAAAAGATGATGAAAAGCAGCCTATAAGAAAAGAAAAACCACAAAAAGATACTCCGGAAGATTATTTATTGCGTTTAAACAGGTTTATTGCCAATTCGGGGATATGTTCTCGCCGCGAAGCTGATAAATTAATAGAAACGGGTAAGATCAGAGTTAAC
>DAOVNY010000134.1 GCA_030630005.1 Bacteroidales bacterium
ACATAGCCTGAAACCCGCTGATGCTTCGGTAAATTCCGATAGAAGCAACCTTGATTTTGATAATGGCGGTAACCAGCATCCCGAAGCTACAGGTTGTTATTATGATAACGATTCGTGGGAACCGCGCGATGAAGTTAAAGGAGATATTGCAAGGATCATTTTTTATATGGATGCGAGATACGAAGGAAATAATGGCGAACTTAATCTCGAAGTTGTTGATTGGGTGGATACTTATCCTAATCCTCAACATGGTAAACTTTCGGCTTTATTAGAATGGAATGCTCAGGATCCACCTGATGAATTTGAACGTAACAGGAATAATGTAATTTTTTCATGGCAAAAAAACAGAAATCCTTTTATTGATAATCCAGAATTTGCCGATCTTATCTGGGGAGGAGCAAGTTGTTCTGCTATTTCTTTTTCAAATGCAGCTATTAACCCATCTATTCCGTATGAAAATGATTTGGTTATTATGAATGTTTCGGTTTTTAGCTCTGCTGGTCCCATTACTGATGTTAATCTTTATTGGGGATACAGTTATGAGGAATTAAATAATGAAATAATTATGACTCCCGGAAGTAATGATGAATATACTGCTGAGATTCCCGAACAAAACGGAGAAACAACAGTTTATTATAAAGTTGTTGCCGAAGATGGAACAAATACTATTTTATCAATAATTCATGATTATTATGTGAATCCGGTTTTTAACGGAGAAATTGTGAGTATTTATGATATTCAGGGACAAGTAGATGATTCACCTTATGCAGAACAAATAATTAGCACTTCCGGTGTTGTTACTGCAAATTTTGGAGATGGTTATTTTATTCAAAATGGTGAGGGTGCATGGAATGGTTTATATATTTATGATTTGGGAAGAAATCCGGTTATTGGAGATAGTATAATTGTTACCGGATTAGTTGATGAGTATTGGTATAAAACTGAGTTAACTGAAGTTTCTTGTTATTATTATATTTCATCAAATAATACTCTCCCCGAACCTGTAATAATAAATACAGGTGATGGAGCTGAACAATATGAATCGGTACTTGTAAAAGTTGAAAATGCTGTTTGTACAGATGCAAATTATCATGCAAATTATTATATGTGGAAAGTTGACGATGGCACAGGAAATATGGCGATACATAATTCTTATGTTTTTAAATACGAGCCTTCTGAAGGTGAATCTTATGATATTACCGGTCCATTGAATTATGATTTTAATGAATGGAAAATTGAATTAAGATTTGAAGATGATGTAATTATTGGTAACGATATTACTGCCCCAACAATTTCTTCGCTTTTTACGGTAAACGATACATTAATTAAACTTGCTTTTTCGGAAGATCTTGAAGAAATATCAGCTGAAACCCCGGGAAATTATTTTATAAATAATGGCATTAATGTGTATGAAGCCAACCAACATGATTTAGATAAATCCGTTGTATATCTGATCATTTCAAAGTTGGTAGATGGTGATTATACTCTTATAATAAATAATGTAGAAGACCTTGCCGGGAATGCTATGGAAAATGTTTTAGTTGAGTTTTCTTATGAAAGTTTTGGAATTGATGATTTGGATATTACAAAAATTTCGGTTTACCCGAATCCGGTAAATAATTTTTTGAATTGTGAATTTATTTCTTCAGGAAATATAAATCTATTAATAAATATTACTGATCTTGCCGGAAGGGAAATTGTGAAAACATCACAATATCTTGTAAATGGACAAAATAATTTTAGCATTTTTCTTGGTGATCAAAAACCCGGAATATATTTATTAGAAATGAAGACAAATGATAAAGTGTTCAGGGAGAAGATAATGATTAAATAAATTTGGCTCTATGTTGAATGAGGTGAGTGATATTTATTTCAACATTACATTGATGTTATTTAGAAAAAACATTCAATAAGCAACACACAATAATCAATAAACAAGTAAAAAAAAGCAGAAAATGTCAGACAGTTTAGTAATAATTCCAACATACAAGGAAAAGGAAAATATTGAAAACATTATAAGAAAAGTTTTCAGTCTTAAGAAAGATTTCGATATTCTTGTAGTTGAAGATAATTCGCCTGATGGTACTGCCGAGATTGTAAAAAATTTAATGATCGAATTTCCCGAACGTTTGTTTATTGAAGAAAGAAGAGGTAAACTGGGACTTGGCACTGCATATATTCATGGTTTTAAATGGGCTTTAAAAAATAAATATGAATATATTTATGAGATGGATGCTGACTTCTCTCATAATCCCAATGACTTGATCAATCTTTATAATGCCTGTGCTGTTGAAGGTGCTGATTTAGCAATTGGTTCACGATATATCACAGGGGTAAACGTTGTAAATTGGCCGATGGGACGAGTTCTTATGTCGTATTATGCTTCGGCGTATGTGCGTTTTATTACCCGAATGAAAATCATGGATACTACTGCCGGATTCAAATGTTATAAACGCAAAGTCCTTGAAACTATCAATCTTGATAAAATCAAATTCACAGGTTATGCTTTCCAGATAGAAATGAAATTTACAACATGGAAACTTGGATTTAAAGTTAAAGAAGTACCCATAATCTTTACCGATCGTACTGCCGGTGAATCAAAAATGAATAAAAGCATCTTCCGCGAAGCAATCTTTGGAGTTATTGATTTGAGATGGAGAAGTATTCTGAATAAATTTTATTAAAGTTTCTGATGAAGAAAATAATAAATGCAAGAATAGTTAATGAGGGTGAAATTATCTTTGGAGATGTTTTGATTGATGGCGAAAATATTGCAAAAATAACCTCTAAAAAGAATATTACTGAAAATACAAAGGAAGAAGGAATTGAAATTATTGATGCAAAAGGAAAATTTCTAATACCCGGAGTAATTGATGATCAGGTGCATTTCAGAGAGCCGGGATTAACAAAAAAAGCTGATATTTATACCGAAAGCAAAGCTGCTGTAGCTGGTGGCGTTACTTCTTTTATGGAAATGCCAAACACAATTCCACAGTCAATTACAAATTCACTTCTTGAAGAAAAATATGATCTTGCTTCAAAAAAATCACTTGCAAATTATTCATTTTATTTTGGGGCTACTAACGATAATATTGATGAACTTCTTAAAGTTGATCCAAAAAATGTTTGTGGAATAAAAGTATTTATGGGAGCATCAACAGGAAATATGCTTGTTGATAATCCTGAAACTCTCGAAAGTATTTTTTCAAAATCGAAAATGCTTGTTGCCATTCATAGCGAGAAAGAAGAAATTATTCAGAAAAATATTAAGATATTTAAAGAAAAATATGGAGAAGATGTTCCAATAAAATTTCACCCTGAAATCAGGAGTGAAGAAGCTTGTTATAAATCCACAGAAATAGCTGTAAAACTTGCAAAAAAACACGGAACACGTTTGCATGTACTTCATTTATCCACTGCTCGTGAGATGGAGTTGTTTGATAATTCCATACCTCTGAAAGATAAAAAAATCACCTCAGAGGTTTGTGTTCATCATCTTTGGTTTGATGAAAATGACTATGAAAAATATGGCACTTTAATAAAATGGAATCCTGCCATTAAATCACCAAAGGATAAAAATGCATTATTCGAAGCCCTGTTAAATGATAAATTGGATATTGTTGCTACCGATCATGCACCACATTTATTGGAAGAGAAAAAACAAACTTATTTCAAAGCACCTTCGGGCGGACCATTGGTTCAACATTCTTTGCCTTTAATGCTGGAATTTTATCATGATAAAAAAATCTCCATTGAAAAAATAGTCGAAAAAATGTGTCATTCACCGGCTGTTTGTTTTAATGTTGAGAAACGCGGTTTTATACGTGAAAGTTATAAAGCAGACCTCGTACTTGTTGATACAAACGCCACGTGGAAAGTTGACAAGTCAAATATTTTGTACAAATGCGGATGGTCACCTTTCGAAAACTATTTGTTCAGATCGAAAATTACTCATACATTTGTGAATGGTAATTTAGTTTTTGATGAAGGTCGTTTTGAGGAGAATATCAGAGGACAAAGACTAAAATTTGATAGGTAAAATTTAAAATCATTATAATGATAAAAAATGCATTCATAATTATAATTTCGGCAATACTGTTTATCGGTTGTTCGCCAAAGATCGAAAAAATTATCGAAGAAGCATATCCTGACGGATCACCAAAACTTGTGAAACTATACGAGATAACCGGTGATTCAAAAACTATGTTAAAAGAAATTAGTTACTATTCTAATGGAAAAGAACGTTACGAAGGAGCATATAAAGAAGGGAAAAGACATGGTAACTGGATTTATTATTACGAAAACGGAAATAAATGGAGCGAAGGGTCTTTTGATAATGGATTAAGAGATGGTTTTGGTACAACCTGGCATAAAAACGGAAATAAATATTTTGAAGGTAATTACGATCAAGGACATAGAATTGGTGTCTGGAAATTCCGGGATGAAAATGGAGATTTTGTGAAAGAGATTAATTATAATGAGAAGTAAACTCAATTGTGTTTATACCGCCAAATCAGGAGGATATACACAATAGTTTATATACAACCGTTGATCAGCACAACAGCTGATAACATGCTGGATAATTCATAATAATACGTAATCATCCAGCTATTCGTTACCAACAAGGCTAAAAAAAAGCCCGATGATAGTTTTGTACAGATTTGAAAGAAAATTGATTTAGTTTTTCCTACCCGCTTTTGCCATTCGGGACAATTTGGATACCTGCCCGCAAATAACACATTTGTTTTTTTGCCGATACACGAAGCCAACCAAAAAAAAACAAAAGAGCTATTTTTTGCCAACCCACAAGATTTGTTATATTTTTACAGAATAAAAGATTTAACATGATGGAATTAAAAAAAGAGATAGTCTATAAAGACATGAAAATGTCAGACATAATTTTGAATAATCATTTCCTGATATTAGTTTTAGAGCGATTTGGTATTGAATTAGGCTTGCAGGATAAAACAATTGAAACTGTTTGCAATGAGAACAATATCAGTACTGAAATATTTCTGACAATTGCTAATTTGCATAATGATATTTCTTACATCCCTGTGTTTTCATTTAATTGTTCAGATATTAAGGAAGTCATTCAATATCTGAAAAACTCCCATCAGTATTATTCCTATGAAGTATTCCCTGACATTATTAAAAACATTCATTTAATGAGTGAGTATAATAAGAAACCCGAAATATTAATGGTTGAAGATTTTTTTAATGAATATAAAAAAGAAGTCGATCAACATTTTAATTATGAAAATGAAACCGTGTTTCCATATATATTAAATCTTTTTGATAATAACCATGTTATAGATCAAAACAATGATTATTCAGTTACCGAATACAAAGAGCATCACGATGATATTGAAGAAAAACTTGATGATTTAAAAAAGCTGTTAATACAACATTTACCACAAAAAGACGATCGTATAATAAGACGAAAAATATTGTTTGCTTTATTCGACCTTGAGCAGGATTTAATTGTTCATGCAAAAATCGAGAATGAAATTCTAATACCTTTAGTAGAAAAAATGGAAATAAAAAACAGAGGTTAGTTGAAAAATAATTATAAAATATTAATTATTGAACCTTCGGTTATTGTTCAGGAAGGTGTATCGGGATTAATAAAATCCATTGATATTAATTTGAATATTACGAGTGTTGATTCTTTAAACAATTCATTAAAACTAAACCCTGACAAGCCATTTCATATTATATTAGTAAATCCCGCAATTTTTAATAATTGTCAAAATGCTTTAAATAAATTTTCTTCACATTTCAATGGAATCAATCTAATAGGGCTTATTTCTACTTATTACGACAGAAGTTTATGCTCCCGTTTTGTTGATTGTATTTATTTGAATGACGATAAAAAAACTATTGCAAATACAATTACCAAGTATCTGACATTAAAGAATAAAACTAAGATTATTCCTGATAGTATATTGAGCAAACGCGAAACAGATGTATTAAAACTTTTGGTTGGCGGAAAATCGAATAAAGAAATTGCAGAAGAATTATTTATCAGCATACATACCGTTTTATAACCCATCGCAAAAACATAAGCAGTAAACTTGGTGTTAAATCCACGGCAGCCATGGCAATTTATGCCGTTGCAAACAATATTATTGATTTGAATGACACGTTGAAATCAGTAAAATAATCTATTTCCCTTTCATCCACTCCCATATTCATGTGATAAGATTCTTAAAAAAATCACAGATTTAAGGTATTGTGTAAAATCTGAACACTTATCATCTTTGCATTTGTATTTAATCTAAATAAAAATAAGATGCAAAACATAGGAATATTTTACGGTTCATCAACCGGAAACACAGAAGCGGCAGCTAAACAAATTCAAAAAAAATTGGGTGCAGACATTGTTAAAATCTTTGACGTTGCCGATGCAAAGGCAAGCGACATTGAACAATTCTCAAATCTTATATTCGGTGCTTCAACCTGGGGCATTGGTGATATGCAGGATGATTTTGAAGTGTTTATGTCTGACTTTGAAAAAGTGAATTTTGAAGGAAAAAAAGTTGCAATTTTTGGTTTTGGAGATCAGGAAACTTATGCAGACTCTTTTGTTGATGCAATCGGACAGATTTACGAAACTCTTAAA
>DAOVNY010000215.1 GCA_030630005.1 Bacteroidales bacterium
AATCGGGGCAAAAGTTTAAATCTTTTGCTTGGGTTGCTTCGTTTTGTGTTTCGCTTAAAATATTCCCACAGTTTTCGCAAAACTTTGCTACTGAAGGGTTGTCGGCATTACATTTTGGGCACTTTGTCATACTTTGTCTTTAAAAATATTGCTTAATAATGAGTTTATATTTAGAAGGCAATGTTTCATTTTTAATTCTTCAAATTTACAAAAATATTTTAAATTAAAAAAAAAGTTGTAGCACGACTTTAAGTCGTATCACAATTTTTTGAAACATTATATCACTCATCACCTCCCTCATATAATTGGTTTAACATATCAATTGCATCTATTTCCATTTTAGAAAAAGCGAACCATTTTTTGCCAAGATCTTTAAGACTTGCTCCAAAATGGTAAATGGTGTTTTGGTCAATAATTAAAAAGCGGTCGTGGGCTTTGGTAAATTTTTCTATCTCTATTTTTGGGTATTGTGCATTGTGTTTTACTAAATCTTGTTTAACTGTTTTTGTAATATTTTTCGTGTAGATATTTACACTTACATTTTTCTTTCGTTTGGTGAAAAGCTGTAAAACGCTTTCATCAATATAATTGTCAATAAGCATGATTGATTTTTTGGCAGATTTTATTAAATCGGCAATAAAAACATAAGCATCAAAAACCTGCCCATCGTAAAATATACCTTGTTTTGGTTTTATACTTTTGTCTTCAAGAGCATCTAAAATAGCATCGATTTTATTGTCGGTTTCAAGTTGTTTAATATCGCTGGCTATTTGCTTTTGTTCAATATTATTTAATCGGTAATTATGATTTGCATTATCAATAATAAACTTTCGCATTTTCACAAAAGCATTGATAATTTGTATGCTGACTTTTACAGCTGTTTCACTTTTTAACACAGTCGAAAGCATAGAAACACCTTGTTCGGTGAAAGCCAAAGGCGGTTTTCTAAGCCCCATCTTTATTTTATTGGAAGTCGCAATTTGCGATTTCCAATTTTCCATCTCTTCTTTTTTAAGTTGGAACATAAAAGCTTCAGGAAATCTATCGATATTTCTTTTTACTTGCTCATTTAACCGTCTGGTTTCAACACCATAAACTTCCGCTAAATCTCTATCAAGCATCACTTGCACATCACGAATGGTGAAAATTTTGCTTTGTATTTTGTCTAATGTTATTATTTGATTACTCATAAATTATTCATTAGTTTTTATATTTCCGAACCTGTTACAATTTGTGACCGGTTCAAGTTTCTCATATATACCAAAAACTCAATTATGTTACTTTTTCTTAAAAAAATCGTAGCACGACTTTGAGTCGTACCACGATTTTTTGTTGATTTTTTGATATGTTTGCAAAATGAAACCTGAACTATTATTACCGGCTGGAAGTGTTGAAGCCTTTTTTGCAGCTATCGAAGGCGGAGCGGATGCAGTTTACCTCGGATTGAATAATTTTAATGCCCGTGGTAGAGCTTCTAATTTTAACTTATCTCAATTAGAACAGTTATCTGATATTGCCGAAAAAAATAATATCAAAATATATTTAACTCTTAATACCGTAATTAAAAACGAAGAGCTTCCTGAATTACTTGATATTTTGTTTGTGCTTTCAAAATCAAATATCTCTGCTGTAATTATTCAGGATTGGGGAGTTTATTATCTGATAAAAAAATATTTTCCACAAATAAAAATTCATGCAAGCACGCAAATGTCTAATCATAATTCGGCAGGTGCGATATTTTCGCAAAAGCATGGTTTTGAAAGGATCATTTTGGCAAGGGAATTACTTTTAAATGAATTGCAGGAGATAAAACAAAAAAGCAATATTCAATTAGAAGTTTTTATTCACGGTGCTTTGTGTTATTCCTTTTCGGGAATGTGTTTGTTTAGCAGTTATATTGGCGGACATGGAGCTAATCGCGGGCTTTGCACCCAGCCTTGTCGCAGGTTTTATTTATCAGAAAATAAAAATGATACAATTTTTAGTCTGAAAGACCAGCAACTGCTTGAGTATATTCCTGAGTTGACAAAAATTGGAATTACCTCAATAAAAATTGAAGGCAGGATGAAATCGGCAGAATATGTTTATCGCGTTGCTAAAGCATACCGGATGATAATTGATCATCCCGAAAAAATGGATGAAGCGGCAAATATTCTAAAAATGGATCTCAGCCGTGAGAAAACTTCGTTTTTTATTGGAAAGGATATTGGAAACGCAATCGCATCGAATCCGGCAACGGGCAAGCTTCTCGGAAAAATTATCAGTACATCAAAAGATAATTTCACTTTCAGTTCGGAAATTGAATTAAAAACAGGAAACAGAATTCGTATTCATTCTAATAAAGGTGAAATTAGAGTAGCCGTAAAACTGAAAAAATTTGAATTAGGGAAAAACAACAAAATTATTGTTTGGCAAACTAATCATAAAGCTGTAACAGGCGACCTTGTTTTCCTTTCTGAACTCAGGGATAAAAAATTTACTTTGAAACTTGAAGAAAAACAGGGTGCACGTATTCAAAGTATGCCGGCTTTTCAAAAATCAAAAATTTTAAAGCAGCTTATAAGTACCGATCATAAAGGAAAACAAGAAACTTATGTTAGAATTGACAGCATTAAATGGCTTAACAAAATTTGGATTAAAAATATTGATAATGTTGTTTTAAATCTTCCAAAACGAGAATGGAGTGAATTAAAAACTGACAGTCCTTTTATTCAAAAAAACTCAAGGAAATTTATCATTGAATTACCAAAATTTATTCCTGAAAGTAATCTTGAGTTTTACAGAGATTTATGTTTAAAGTTTGTTTCGAACAATCTCAAAACTTTTATGATCAGTCATATTTCACAAAAAGAAATATTGCCAAAAAACATCAAGATTTTAACAAACGAAAATGTTTATATTTTTAATGATGCAGCAATAGCATTTTTACAAAGTGAGGACATAAATTCTTATGTTTATCCTCTTGAAAACGAAATCACAAATCTTTTCAAGTCGTCTGACAGAAACGGGATAGTTCCTCTGTATTTTCATCCACAACTGTTTTTATCAAGAGTTCCGGTAAAAACCGGTGATAATTATATTATTGATGACAGGAATGAAAAATTCCAAAAAAATGTAATAGACGGATTAACTATAATTGTTCCTGAAGCAGCTATTTCACTACTTCAATACAAAAGGGAATTACAAAAAAACGGATTTCATAAATGGCTGATTGATTTGAGTTCAGTTAAACCATCAAAAAATATTTATAATACAATTATGAAAAGGTTTATAAATTCGGAACAAATACAACCATCAACTACTTTTAATTTTAAGAAGGGTTTGAAGTAAACTACATGAAGTAATGGAGTGATGAGTCCACTCCGAAAAGCTATTTATTTTGGACTAAAGTCCCTTTTCTTCTATATTGTTTTTTACCCCTGCCATAAATGGCAGAGTAATTCATTGAATTACAACATCTCTTGAATTACCACGTCCTTCAGGGCGTGGATATAAACATCTAAACAAACATAAGGGGCTTTAGCCCAAATCCATCATAATAAATCTTTTTAAAAATATTTCAATGTTTTTCATTGGCACTCTGGACATTTTATTATCTTTGCACCCAATTTTGAAAA
>DAOVNY010000061.1 GCA_030630005.1 Bacteroidales bacterium
ATCATATTTGAAATATCAACGGCAAGCCTGTCTCCATGAAGTGCATGTTTTCTTTTTTTGTAAATAACCTCTCTTTGGGCATTCATCACATCATCGTATTCAAGTAAACGTTTACGGATTCCAAAGTTATTTTCTTCAACTTTTCTTTGCGCTCTTTCAATGGATTTTGAGATCATTGAATGTTGTATAACTTCTCCTTCTTTAAGCCCCAGTTTATCCATTATTCCGGCAATTCGAGATGAACCGAACATACGCATCAGATCATCTTCCAGAGAAACAAAAAACTGTGAGCTGCCAGGATCACCTTGTCGTCCCGAACGACCTCTCAGCTGGCGATCAACACGTCGGGATTCATGCCTTTCGGTACCGATAATTGCAAGCCCGCCTGCTTCAACTACCTCAGGAGTTAATTTTATATCGGTTCCTCTACCTGCCATGTTAGTGGCTATGGTTACAGTTCCGGGTTGACCGGCTTCAGCAACAATATCTGCTTCTTTCTGATGAAGCTTAGCGTTTAATACATTGTGTCTTATTCGTTGCCGGTTCAACATACGGCTTAATAATTCGGAAATCTCAACAGAAGTTGTTCCAACAAGTACAGGTCGCTTATTTTTAACCAGATCAACTATTTCGTTAATTACCGCATTAAGTTTTTCACGTTTTGTTTTGAAAATATAATCTTCTCTGTCATCACGAACAATTGGTTTGTTTGTGGGAATTACAACAACATCGAGTTTATAAATATCCCAAAGCTCGCCTGCTTCGGTTTCTGCTGTACCGGTCATACCTGCAAGTTTATTGTACATCCTGAAATAATTTTGCAGAGTAACAGTTGCATAGGTTTGTGTGGCAGCTTCTACTTTTACGTTTTCCTTTGCTTCAATTGCCTGATGAAGTCCATCGGAATATCTTCGCCCTTCAAGAATACGTCCCGTTTGTTCATCAACAATTTTAACTTTATTGTCCATAATGACGTATTCAACATCTATTTCGAATAAAGAATAGGCTTTAAGTAATTGATTTACCGTATGAACTCTTTCTGATTTTATTGAGTAATTCTGAATTATCTCATTTTTCTTTTTTAGTTTTTTTGATTCGGAGATATCTGATTTTTCAAGTTCGGCTATTTCATTACCAACATCAGGTAGTAAATAAAAGTCGGTGGTTTGGTAAGATTTTGTCATTATATCTATACCTTTTTCGGTAATATCAATTGAATTATTTCTTTCGTCAATAACAAAAAATAATTCATCATCAATTTTATGCATGTGCTTACTTTGTTCCTGCATATAGAAACTTTCTGTTTTATGCACAAGTGCTTTCATACCAGGTTCGCTAAGGAATTTTATTAAAGGTTTTAATTTTGGTAATCCTCTGAATGCCCTTAGTAGTAATTCACCGCCTTTTCTCACTTTTTCATTGTCATTCTCATTATTTAGTAAGTTCTTAGCTTCGGCAAGTATGGAAGTTACAAGTTTTCTTTGGGCGCTATATAGTTCTTCAATTGCGGGTTTAAGTTCATGAAATTCCTGTTTGTCGCCTTTTGGTGTAGGACCTGAAATGATCAAAGGAGTACGTGCATCGTCTATCAAAACCGAATCCACCTCATCTACAATAACGTAATTATGAGGGCGTTGAACAAGTTCGTCAGGATTACCGGTCATATTATCGCGCAAATAATCAAAACCAAATTCATTATTTGTACCGTAAGTTATATCTGCAAGGTATGCTTTTCTTCTTTCTTCAGAATTTGGTTGATGCCTGTCAATGCAATCAATACTTAAGCCGTGAAATTCGTAAATTACGCTCATCCATTCCGAGTCACGTTTTGCAAGATAATCGTTTACTGTTACGAGATGAACTCCTTTTCCCGGCAAGGCATTCAAATAAACAGGTAAAGTGGCAACAAGTGTTTTACCTTCTCCTGTTGCCATCTCCGAAACTCTTCCCTGATGAAGTACTGCACCACCAATAAGCTGAACATCGTAATGTATCATATTCCAAGTGATGAGATTTCCGCCTGCAACCCACGAATTATTGTAAATAGCCTTATCGCCTTTAATGTTGATATGATCTTTTTCGCTTGCAAGTTCCCTGTCAAATTCTGTTGCTGTTACTTCAACTGTTTTGTTCTCTACGAATCTTTTAGCGGTTTCTTTTACGACTGCAAATGCTTCGGGGAGTATCTTGTCCAAAATCTCCTGACTTTTATTGTAACTTTCTTTTTCAAGTCTATCAACTTCTTCCCACAGTTTTTCTCTGTTTTCAATATTTCCTTCTTGCTTAATTTTTTCTTTTGTGTCTATTATTTTATTTTCTTCATCGGAAATATATTCGCTTATTTGTTTTTTAAATTCTACGGTTTTTGCTCTAAGTTCATCATTACTTAGGGTTGTAATGGTTTTATAAGCTTCGGCAACCTGATCAACAACAGGACTTAACACTTTTAGGTCTCTATTTGATTTTGTGCCCATTAATTTTTTAAAAATACTTAACATATTATTATCAATTTTTTATTGAATTATTTATATCAATAATCATTCCTTATAAGATTATGACAATCCGTCATAATCTATAACAAAAATACTTTAATTTATTTTATTGATGAAATAAGATTTTGTGCTATATCTCTGTTTTGAGAATATTTCCCGTTTTTTGAAATACTTGAAATAAGATTAAGAATATTTTTCCTGTTATAATTAGGAGTATAATATAATTCCTTAAGACTTTTAAGTAATACAAGTTCAAGGATTTGATAGTCCTGAGAAAGAATTTTATCCTTTTCTATGATTTTTATTAATTTAAGTACCGAAGCATTTTCATTATTAATGATATCTCTGATGTGGTTTATTGAAATATTTTTGGGATTTGCACTTAAATATCCTTCGAAAAATGTATTAAAAAAGCTCATGTACTCAACATTATTATAAAGCACTTTTTTGTTGATAAAGTATTCTTGAGCAATAATGTTTTTATTTTTTATTCTAGCCATTTGTTCAATCGAAGCAATTTTATATTTTATATAATTTTCAAAATATTCATTTTCGATGATATTGATAAATTTGTTTGCCTTGTTTTTTAAAGTGTCAACAAGATATTTTTGCCGTTTTTTATAAATGTTGTTAAAATTACTGATTACAAAATTGTTATAAATAAAATTAAATTCTCTGATAAGGGTGTTGAGTTCCGATTTATTTGAATTTATAATTTTTATATCAGGTATTTTCGGATCGGAAAATGAATACGGTTTATCATCTTTTTTACAGATTATTTTCAGCTCGTATGTTTTTCCGGGTTCGATGTAAAATTCAGCTTTTTGAAACCCAATAACCAGATTTGAATAAATTGTATTTGAAAGTTCAAATTCAATAAAAAAATCTCCATTTTCATCAATTTCGGATGAAGCAGTTGTTTTTTCAAGGTATGAAATTTGGTCGGCATAAGTAAGGATACGTATTTTATTAGAATCATTATTTTCTACAGTTCCCCTGATAATAGTGGTTTGTGAGAAAGATGAAAATATAAAAAACAAAAATGCAATTATAAGTTGAATCTTTTTATACATAAGATCGGTTTTTCTATCAATAACGAAAGTATTTATAAAATATTGAATTATTTACAAATCAACTTCATCAGGGATAAACTCCGATGGATCGCCATTATGCCTAAGAATATCCCGAACAATAGAAGAATTAATTGGTGTGTGTTCCGGCGTGGTTAAGAGAAAAATTGTTTCAATTTCAGGATATAATTTTTTGTTGATCTGCCCGATACTTCTTTCAAATTCAAAGTCGGCAGAAGTCCGTAAGCCTCTCAGTATATATTTTGCATTTACTTTTTTACAGAAGTCTGTAGTCAATCCTTTATATTTTGTAACCGAAACGCTTGGATAATTTACAAAAATCTTTTCTATCCAATTCATTCTCTTTTCGATTGAGAAACAAGCTTTTTTATCAACATTTTCACCAATTGCAATAATTATTTCATCAAAAAGAGAGATAGCTCTTTTAATTATTGATTCGTGTCCTTTGGTTATCGGATCAAAAGATCCCGGGAAAACAGCAATTTTTTTCATAATTATTTTTTTCGATAAAAGACAAAAGTAATAAATTTCGTATTGATTTTAAAATTTGAAGTTTTCAGTAACGAAATTCCCAATGGATAAATACGTATTTTGAAGTTTGTTTTTTACTTCATTTTTTGGGATCCATTCAGCTTTTGTAATACTTTCGTTGATTTGTGGCTGTGGAGTTTGCTTTGATTTTGTAAACATTTCAAACCAATAAGTCTTTTTTATCACTCTTTTGTTATTTAAAATATATGAGTGAAAAGTACAGGGCGGTTGCCTGATTATCTTTAAGTCCGAAATTGATGTTTCTTCTTCAACTTCACGTTTAGCAGCTATTTCGGGTTCTTCACCTTTCTCAATATGTCCTTTTGGGAGACCCCATTTATCAAAACGGTAAATAAACAAATATTCATTTTTTGAATTTCGAACAATTCCTCCGGCAGCTTCTATCAATTGAAATCCGGAGAGAAAATCCTCAAAGATTTTATCAACATCTTTTTCAATAACAATAAATAAATTATTAATTTCATCGTTTGATATAAAGTCCTTAAAAACAGAAAGCAAACTCGGTAATGAATCATACTTTAATATTTGTTCGTTTTTTTCAGAAACTGTTGTGTTTAAATTTTCTGTAAAAATGATTGTCTTATCGTAAATAAAAACTTTATACATTTGCATCATGAAATATAATGAAGAAACTGCTTTAACAATATCAGAATATTTATTGCAAATTAAAGCAATAAAATTAAATAATACTAATCCTTTTACATGGGCATCGGGATTAAAATCTCCAATTTATTGCGATAACAGGATTACTTTGTCATATCCAAAGATAAGAAATTATATTCGTCAGGAATTTGTTAAGATCATAAATGAAGAATTTGGAGATGCTGATGTGATTGCCGGAGTGGCTACAGGTGGAATTGCTCAAGGTGCACTTGTTGCACAAGAGCTTGGATTGCCTTTTGTTTATATCCGATCATCCAAGAAATCTCATGGAATGTCTAATAAAATCGAAGGTATTGTTGAATCCGGACAATCAGTTATTGTTGTTGAGGATCTTATCTCTACCGGAAAAAGTAGCCTGAATGCTGTTAGTGCTCTCCGCGATGCCGGTTGTCGTGTGATGGGAATGATTGCCATTTTTTCTTATAATCTTGATATTGCAAAGAAAAATTTTGAAAAATTTGAAGTACCACTTTTTACTCTTTCCGATTATGATACTCTTATTAAAAAAGCTGTTGAAGATGATTATATTAGCGATGCGGATGTTTTTTCATTAATAAAATGGCGTGAAAATCCAAAAAAATGGGGAGAGAAATGATTGGATGATTGGATGAATGAGTGAATAATGGAATAATGGAATAATGGAATAATGGTAAATATCAAAAGCGAAAAAAAAGAAATTAATTCCTCGTCTGAAGAAATATTTTTATTTCTTAGCAATTTTAATAATTTTCAGGCTTTAATGCCTGAGCAGATCGTCAACTGGCAGTCTGACGAAGATTACTGTACCTTTACAATTGAGGGAATGGCTGATATAGGAATGAAAATTGAGGAGAAAATTTTCCCCGAAAAAATTAAAATTGTTTCTCACGGAAAAAATCCTTTTACTTTTGAGTTGTTATGTTTTATTGAGGCGATCAGTGAAAAAAACTCAAATGTTTATCTTCATTTTGATGCCAATCTAAATCCAATGTTAGCCATGATGGTTAAAAAACCATTACAGAATCTTGTTAATATTATGGTTGAAAAACTAAAGGATGGTTCTAAAAATGCAAATTTCTTCGTTGCTTCAAAATTTTAAAATCCTCATTTACAAAGGTAAACTCCGGTTTTAAAATTTCTTGCGCCTCGAACTTCACTATTTTTAGAACCATCCTAAAGGAAAAATATATTTAGCAAGAATCATCCGATGACTTTTTAGAAAAAAATCTAAAATCCCAAATCTTAAATAACAAACTCCACTTCCTTAAAATCACAAGAGTAGGTTTCATTATTTTTTGTTTGAAGAATTAGTTTTCCATATTCCGAAATCCCTGTGATTTTTGCTTTGATCGGTCTTCCTCTCAAAATATATTTGCTGAATTTATTATACCGGTAAAGCGCTTCAATATATGCAGTATTAATGATTTTAATTTGTTCGTTTTTCAATTTATTGTACCAATGTTCGGTAATTGAGCACAAAGTGTTTAGACATTCTTTCAGGTCGTATTCTTTACCGCTGATTTGCTTTAATGAGATAGGATTTGGAGCATCACTAATAAATTTTTCCTGATTAATATTTATTCCAAGTCCTGCAACACAATAATCATAAGAATTTCCTCGTATTGTATTATTTATTAATATTCCGGCAACTTTTTTATTTTCGATATAAATATCATTAGGCCATTTGATCGAGGTTTTTTTAAATCCGAATGAGTTGATAAAGTTATAAACTGATAAAGCAATTATTTTATTTAACATAAATTGTTTTTCAATTTTCAGAAATTCCGGTTGAAGAACAATACTGAGAGTCAGATTTTTTCCCGGCTCACTTTCCCAATAATTTTTATCCTGCCCTTTTCCTGCATATTGAGAATGAGTTGTAATAATAGTTCCTTCATCAATTTTTTTATTTTTTTCAAGCAGTCTGAGAACATATTTATTTGTTGAGTCAACTTTTTCGAGTTCGATTATTTGATTACCGATATACATTTGATTTTTGATTTTGTTCAAAATTAATAAAATATCATTATAAAAATACTTACTTTTGCATTGAAATTATTAACGTTAATGGTAAAGAAGAAAAAAGAGATTGCATCAAAGGAATTAGCTGATCTTGTGATTAAAGGTATTCAGGGAAAAAAAGGTAAAGAAGTAGTTAAGCTCGATCTTTCAAATATTTCAAATGCAGTTTGCGATTACTTTATTATTTGCCACGGTACATCAAATATCCATGTAGAAGCAATCGCTGATTCAGTAATTGATGAAGTAAATAAAGAATCAGGGGAAAAGCCTGCACATAAAGAAGGCTTTTTAAATGCGGAATGGATTTTGATAGATTATTTTGATGTTGTTGTTCACATCTTCCAAAAAAGCCAAAGAGATTTTTATCGTCTTGAAGACTTGTGGGCAGATGCAAGAATAGAAAGAATAGAAAGTGATAACTGAAATTCAGGGAAAATGTAAATTTTTATAATCAAGACAGAATGGCAGAAAAAGATAATAAGAAAAAACCCCAAAATTTATTTGATTTTGGGAAAGATAAAAACCAAAAAAAAAATAAATTTAATTTATATTGGATATATGGTATTCTCATTGTAGTATTTCTGGCAATGAATTTTATTGATCTTGGTGGTAGTGCAAAAAAAGCATTACGAGGTGATGTTATCGAAATGCTCAGGTCAAATGATGTTGAGAGATTAGTTTTAGTTAACAAAGAAAAAGCAGAGATATATATTAAAAAGGAAGAACTTTCGAGATCAAAATACGAAGATGTAAAAAGTAATGGATTAGGAAGTTCAGGACCTCATTATTATTACAATATTACTTCCCCGGAAGTATTTGATGCTTGGTTTGAAGAAACTCAAAAAGATATTCCTGAAACTGACAGGATTTATTATGAACCCGAGACACGCCGGAATTGGGGTATGGATATCCTTGGCTGGATATTACCTATTGCACTTATTCTTGGTGTTTGGTTTTTGATAATGCGAATGATGAGTAAAGGCGGAGGACCCGGTGGAGGCGGACAAATTTTTAATATCGGAAAATCAAAAGCACAACTATTTGATAAAAGCACAAGTATTTCTATTGATTTTAAAGATGTTGCAGGTCTTGAGGAAGCCAAAGTAGAAATTAGAGAAATTGTTGATTTTCTTAAAAATCCCGATAAATATACTAAGCTGGGCGGAAAAATCCCGAAAGGAGCGATACTCGTGGGACCTCCGGGAACAGGAAAAACTTTACTTGCCAAAGCTGTTGCAGGCGAAGCTCATGTGCCATTCTTTTCAATTTCAGGTTCCGATTTTGTTGAAATGTTTGTTGGAGTTGGTGCTTCAAGAGTTAGAGACCTATTTAAACAAGCAAAAGCAAAAGCTCCTTGTATTATTTTTATTGATGAAATTGATGCAATAGGAAGAGCAAGAAGTAGAAATCAAATAACCGGAGCAAACGATGAAAGAGAAAACACACTCAATCAACTGCTTACCGAAATGGATGGATTTGCTAGTAATGCAGGTGTTATTATTTTAGCTGCAACTAACAGGGCGGATATTCTTGATAGAGCTTTGATGCGTGCCGGAAGATTCGACAGACAAATACATGTTGAATTGCCCGATCTGAAAGAACGTTATGCAATTTTTCATGTCCATATAAAACCTCTAAAAATTAATAATTCGGTTGATGTTGAATTTCTTGCAAAACAAACTCCCGGATTTTCTGGTGCTGATATTGCAAATGTTTGTAATGAATCTGCGTTAATAGGAGCCAGAAAAAACAGAAAAACAATTGGTAAGCAGGACTTTATGGATGCTATCGACAGGATTATCGGTGGGTTGGAAAAGAAAAATAAGATCATTACTGCTTACGAGAAAAAAGTTATTGCTTTTCATGAAGCCGGTCATGCAGCTATCAGTTGGCTGCTGGAACATGCGCATCCGCTGGTAAAAGTTACTATTGTTCCAAGAGGTAAAGCTTTGGGCGCTGCATGGTATCTCCCCGAAGAAAGACAAATTACTACTTTCGATCAAATGTTCGACGAATTGACGTCTGCACTCGGTGGTAGAGCTTCCGAAGAAATAAATTTCGGAAAGGTTTCTACCGGTGCTCTTAACGATCTCGAAAAGGTAACTAAACAAGCTTTTAATATGGTTGCTTATTTTGGTCTGAATGAAAAAATAGGTAATATTTCATATTATGATTCTACAGGACAACAGGAATATTCATTCACAAAACCTTATAGCGAAAAAACAGCCGAAACTATTGATAAAGAAGTTAGTGTATTAGTTGAAAAGGCTTATTTAAGAGCTGTTGAAATTTTGAAGAAAAATAAAGATACACTTAAAACGCTTGCCGAAAAACTACTTGACAAAGAAGTTATTTTTGGTGATGATTTGGAAAAAATCTTTGGAAAACGACCATGGAGTGAAAAAAGGGAAGAAATTATTTTTGAGCCGGTAAAGAAAAAAAGACCTGCGAAAAAATCAAAAAAGGTGGAAAATTCTGAAAAAGCAAGTTATCAACAGAAAGTACGGAGAAGAAAATAAGTGATGTAATAAAACCAAAAACTTCTAAAAATCAGTAGAATAAACAAAATTGTTATTTCATGGAAGAAAGTACTTCAAGAGAAAAAATACTTAAAAAAATAAGGAATGCTTTATTGACCAAATCGGAAAATCCTTACCCTATTGTTGGTAATGATAAACCGATCTATAATGAAATTACAGAATCTCTTGACCTGACTTTTGCAGAAGAATTTAATAAAGTTGCCGGGAAATTTGTTTATTGCGAAAATGAAAATGATTTTCTGTCTTCATTAAAAATGTTGATAAACGAAAATTCATGGTCTCCTGTTTATTGCCTTGATAAAAAAATTAAGACCTTATTAAATACAAAAGATATTTCTTTTACTGATAAACAGGAAGATTTTTATGATCTCAAAGTTGCGATAACGAGGTGTGAGTTTTTGATAGCCCGCCTCGGAAGTGCAATGATTTCTTCAAAACACGATTCGGGAAGAAGACTGAACATTTATCCCGAAATTCATATTATTCTTGCTTATACTTCTCAGTTAGTTCCCGATCTTAAAAATGCACTTGCAGGGATAAAAAAAAGATATGGAGATGATTTGCCTTCGATGATATCTGTGGTAACCGGACCAAGTCGTACTGCCGATATCGAAAAAACCCTTGTAATGGGTGCACATGGACCCAAAGATCTTTATGTTTTTTTAGTTGATGATAATATTAGTAATGGAATAATGGAGTAATGGAATGATGGAATACCTTAGCATAAAACTCTAAAACTGCATGGATTCTAATATTTCCATAAATTCGTAAGGATTTTTATTAGTGTAATGTAATGAGTGGATTAGATAGAAAATGATTCACATGGTTTAGTGATATAAAATTAGTGCTAATTAGTGAAATTAGTGTCCAAATGGAATCTGCTTGCGGATTTATGGTATTTTATTAAAAAATTAGCTGTTGAATATTAATTGTTGAATATATTATTAGAGAAAAGTGAAAAACCTGATTATAAGAACAATCACCGGAGTTTTTTTTGTAACATTTGTTATAGGTTCCATAATTTGGGATAAATGGATATTTGCAGCTCTTTTTCTGGTTTTTTCAATGCTTGGTCTTTGGGAATTTTTTAAAATCTTTGGAAAAAATCTTCAATTAGGAATTCAAAAATATTTTGGATTGCTTGCTGCTGCGTTTTTGTTTGTTTCGGTTACTCTGTGTGCTTTTGGTGTATGGGATGTAAAATTTCTTTTGTTAAATATACCTCTGCTTTTTATTGTTTTTATCATTGAATTATTTTCGAAAAACCAACATCCTTTAAATAATATTTCTCTTGTTCTAATTGGAATTTTTTATGTTGTTTTGCCTTTTTCTTTGCTTATGTTTTTCTTCAATCCCGGATTTGTAGTCGGTGTAGAACAATCCACATTTTTGCTGGGCTTTTTTATTCTAATTTGGAGTAATGATACATTTGCATATCTTTGCGGATCAATTTTAGGGAAACATAAACTATTTAAACGGATTTCTCCAAAAAAAACTTGGGAAGGAAGTATTGGAGGTGCAGTGTTAACAGTATTTATAGGTTTTATATTATCGAAATATTTTGTTGCTGTTGATGTGATAGACTGGATAATTATTTCAATTATTATAATTTTTACAGCAACTATTGGAGATCTTATAGAATCCATGCTTAAAAGAAGCCTGAAAATAAAAGATACCGGAAATATTTTTCCGGGTCATGGTGGTATGCTTGATAGATTTGATGCAGTTTTTATAGCTGTACCTTTTGTGTTATTGTATCTAATATTATTTATTTGAAATGAGAATTCATCCTAAAGGTTATACAGTTATAATAGTGATCCTGGCAGTTTTGCTTGTGATTTTGTTAGCGATCAATCTTGTTTTCCCGATACAATCAAATATACATTATTTTTTATATGCACTGGCTTTTATTTTTTATTTTATGGTTGTCAGATTTTTCAGAAAACCCAAAAGAAAGATAGATATAAATGAAAATAATATTCTAAGTGCTGCTGACGGAAAAGTTGTTGCCCTCGAACAAATAAATGATGAAGAATATTTTCATGAAAAAATGATTCTCATTTCAGTTTTTATGTCACCTCTGAATGTGCATGTTAACAGGTCACCAATAAGTGGTGTAGTTAAGTATATTAAACATCATCCGGGGAAATATTATGTTGCATATAATCCTAAATCTTCAAAATTAAACGAAAGAAATACAATTGTTTTTGAAGATAAGAAAAGTAGAAATATCCAGATAAGGCAGATTGCCGGAGTTGTGGCAAGGAGAATTGTTTGTGAAACATTTGTTGGTGATGAAATCAAGCAGGGTGATGAACTTGGAATAATCAAATTCGGTTCACGAGTAGATCACCTTATTCCTCTGGATGCAAAAGTTAAAGTTAAGCTTAATCAGGAGGTCAGGGGAGGAGTGACAGTTCTTGCAAATTTCCGGTAGATTTATTTGTGCTTGCACTAATATAAACCCAAAACTCAAAACCCGAAATCTTAAACCTCAGGCGGCTTTCTTAAATCTTTTTTATCAGATATTATTTTCTTGCTCTTAAGCCGTTTTTCTTTTGATGCCTTACTTGGTTTTATGGGTTTTCGTTTTTTTATAGGTTTCAATGCCTCTTCCAATAATTGAAAAAATCTTTCAATAACCAACTTCTTGTTTTTTAATTG
>DAOVNY010000146.1 GCA_030630005.1 Bacteroidales bacterium
GAAAGGTAAAGATTTGAAGATCTGTGAGAAATGTGCACGACCAAGTTGTATCTTCCCGGAGATTTGTTTTAATCTGAATACCGATCATCAAAACCTGACCAATATTTACAAAAAAACAAGCTCACATCCGAAAGTTAAAAAGGCATTTGTGGGAAGTGGTATTCGCTACGATATGCTCCTTGACGGAGGGCAGGACAAAAAAGAATATGCTGCCCAATTGATAAAGCACCATGTTTCCGGCAGATTGAAGGTTGCTCCGGAGCATACTTCCGACAAGGTTTTAAAAAAAATGCGCAAACCTTCGTTTGATAATTTCTTAAAGTTTAAGAAGATATTTGATAAAATAAATTCAGAAAATAAATTAAAACAACAGCTTATCCCGTATTTTATTTCTTCTCATCCAAGCTGTGAACTTGAGGATATGGCTGAACTTGCCGTTGAAACAAAACAACTTGGTTTTCGTCTCGAACAGGTTCAGGATTTTACTCCAACTCCAATGACACTCGCCACTGTGATGTATTATTCGGGTTATGATCCTTATACCTTAAAACCGGTTTTTTCGGCAAAAAGTAAAGAGCAACGTCTTAATCAAAATCGTTTTTTCTTTTGGTATAAAAATGAAAATCGCGGATGGATTAAGAATACTTTGAAAAAATTGAGAAGAGAAGATTTAATCAGTCACGGAACTTGAAGGATAATCTAAGCTTTGTTCGATAAGCTATTATTTTTCCTTCTTCAATCTTAATATCCTGTTCAACAACTTTTGCAACCCTGAGTTCATCCAGACTTTCGGCTGCTTTTTTAATAGCTTTTTGAGCAGCATCCTCCCATGATTTTTCGCTTGAACCTATCAATTCAATTACTTTGTAAATACTATCACTCATTTGTCCTCCTTTTTTTATTTTTCCAAATTTAATAAATTTTACATTGAAAGTCAAGGGAATTGTATCTTTTCTGAGGAATATGATTGGCAATCAAATTTGCTACAGATTCACAGATTAATATCAAATTCTTTTATCCTCCACGCAACCTTTTCCCCTTTTATTCATCATTATAGTATAGAAATCAAAAAATAAATCTTAAAAAATTAAGTATGAGAAAAATTATTCTAATTTGTTTTATTTGGCTTGCCGGAACATTATACGTTTCCGCACAAGGAAAACAGCCTGCGAACGTAAATTCCGAAACAGCTTCTAATAGTGTAAATACGGAGATGAACAAGAGTGTTGTTCAGGATGAAGTTACAAAACCTAATTACGCTTTTAAAGGGTATTATAATGTTACCGATATGGGTTTTTTAATTGGTTCGCCTTATAATTTGAATATTGCACCATTTTCAATTTTAACGGTCAACGGTTATCAATTTACAGAAAAACTCGGAGTCGGAATTGGTGTTGGAGTTGAGTTCTTTTCTGAGAGCTATTTGCCTTTGGTGTTGGATGCAAGATATTATTTTCGCAATGAAAGCTTTTCGCCATTTGCTTTTGTACATGGTGGATATTTGTTTGCTTTAGATTCTGATGCAAATCAAAACATTGTTTACGATCATTATTATATATGGCCGGGTTATATGCCACCTTATCGGGAAGTTACTCCAACAGGCGGATGGCTGATTAATCCGGGTTTCGGAATAAGAAATATGTTTAACGAACATTTTGGTTTGGTTTTTAGTCTCGGATATAGATTTCAGAGCCTTCATTATGAGTATAATGATGATAGTGAGTTGTTCCAAAATTTTAACAGACTTGATTTAAAATTAGGTTTCATTTTTAAATAAAAAATAAAGACATGAAAAAATTAAGCATATTTCTACTAATAATTATGGCAATTGCAGTCAGCTCTTGTAAAGATAAATACATTGAAATATTTGTGGCTAACAGCCCAATTTACATGAGTTATAAGACCCTGCGGGAATCGGTAAAACAAACGGATGCAAGAGCATTGGAAAATCCCGGGAAAATTTATTTCAAGGATAACTATATTTTTGTTGTCGAAAAAATGAGTGGGATTCATATAATTAATAATTCGGACCCTTCCAATCCCGAAAACTTAACATTTATCGAAATTCCGGGAAATGTTGATATTGCGATTAAAGATGCTGTTTTGTACGCAGATAGTTATATTGATATGGTGGCAATTGATATCTCCGATCTTTCGGATATTAAAGAAGTTAACAGACTTGAAGAAATCCTGCCATATACACTTCCACCTACTGATGAGGATTATCCAATAGCCCGGATTGATGAAGAAAAAGGAGTAGTTGTTGATTGGGAAATAAAAAAAGTCAGGCAGGTAGTTGACGATCATTATTATCCGGTATATCGCCTCGAAGGAAATTTTATATCATCCGATATTGGATATATTAATGGAGGAATAAGTAATTCAGGTATAGGAGTTGGCGGATCAATGGCACGTTTTGGTATTAAAGATAATACTCTTTATGCTGTTGATGATGCCCAGCTACACATATTAAATATAAGCACACCGGCAAATCCCGAGATAGTTAAAGATTTTTATTTAGGATGGTCTATTGAAACAATGTTTATCCTTGATGATAATTTGTTTTTTGGTACTCAAAGCGGGATGCTGATCTATGATATTTCTTATCCGACTTCACCTATGTACGTTAGCACATTCTGGCACATGACAAGCTGCGATCCGGTAGTAGTTCAGGATACTATTGCTTATGTTACACTTCGTGGAGGTAATATGTGTGGAAATGATTTTAATGAATTGGATGTTGTATCAATAGCGGATCTCAAAAATCCATATTTATTAAAAGCTTATCCTTTGGTTGGTCCTTATGGTTTGGGTATTGATGATAATATTTTATTTGTTTGTGATGGTGATGACGGATTGAAAATTTATGATGCAACTGATCCATTGACCATAGATGATAATATGTTGGCGCATTTTCCCGATATACAAGCATTCGATGTAATTCCAATCAATGGCGTTTTAATACTTATTGGTGAAGATGGAATTTATCAATACGATTATCAAGACATTGAAAACATTCAGCTTTTAAGTGTAATTGGAATTGGATAAATAAGATTTATGCTCAAATAAAGTTTATAAAATATGCGGTAAAAATAACAGAGCAATATTATCTTTGTTAAAGAATTGATTAAAAACAAGCAAGTGAGCATAAACAACTTAGAAGAGGTAATACAAGGTTGTGTTAAAGGTAAAAGAAAATCGCAGGAAATGTTGTTTAACATTTTTTCGAAAAAGATGTTTGCTGTTTGTTTGTACTATTCTAAAAATAAAGTTGAGGCTGAAGATATTTTACATAATGGTTTTTTGAAAATTTTTGAAAACATAAAACAATATAAAGGAACAGGTTCTTTTGAAGGATGGGTAAGGAAGATATTTGTAAATATTGCACTTGAAAATTTCAGAAATCAAACATTCCTTACCGCGGTTAGCGATCAAATTGAATACAATTATATGACTGAAGATGCCGACATAATAAGCAAACTTTCTTCGGAAGAACTGATAAAAATGATACAGGAACTTTCGCCGGCATACCGTATGGTTTTTAATTTATATGCCGTAGAAGGTTACTCGCATGAAGAAATAAGTAAAAAGTTGGAAATAGCGGAAGGAACATCAAAATCGAATTTGGCAAGGGCAAGGAAAATATTACAAAATAAAGTAAGAAACCGTTTTAAACTTTCTGATGAAATAATAAAATGAAAAACAAAAAGCAAAATACAGATCATTTATACAGGAAAATTCTTCACAAAGCTGAAGCAAATCCACCTGCCAATGCATGGGACAAACTGGAGAAGGATCTAAATTTTGCAGTCAAAACCCGTAAGATCATTTATTACCGGAGATTTGCTGCTATTGCTGCTGTTGTTTTAATTTTTATGACAGCAGGTATTATTTATCTCATCTCTGAAAATAAAACTTATAAAAATGAAATTGCCGAACAGAATATTATTGAAAAACCAGTCTTAAAAAAAGAATCACAAAATAATTTTACAGAACTAAAAAACGAAATATCTGAAAAAGAAGAGAATTTGAATGTAATAGCAGAGGACAAGCAAAGCTCATCTGAAAAAGAATCAGAATTATTTGAGGAAACTATAAAAATTATTGATGCTCCAAAAATTCTTGCGGTAATCATTGACAAGAAAGAGGAAATTCAAAAACCCGAACTTCAAAAAATACTCCCGCTTTATGTTACTGAATTGAAAATAAAGCTTGAATTTGATCTGGCTTTGATGCAAAAAGAAACAAAAGAGTTAAAAATTGATATAATAAAACCAAATGACTTTAATTTTTCGGAAGAACTTTATGCTGATAATTTTGTTCCTGATAAGAAAAGCGGAAAAAGCAAATGGACACTCGGAGGTGATTTTTCTCCATCATATATTAGTCTGTCGCAAAATATACGTAAAGATTTTACTGCAAGCAATGTTGCTTTTTTAAATTCTGATTTAGATACTGAAACCCCGTTAATAGCGTACACAGGCGGTTTAAATGTCGATTATCAAATTTCGGATAAATGGAGTTTTCAATCGGGCATGTATTATTTAAAACAAGGACAAGAAATTCAGGATTTTGTGGTTTTGAAAAACAATTATGAAGGAGCTAATAATTCATCTTCAAATACAAGTATCGGAAATATTACATTCCAAGATCAAAATCAGGCATTTGAAAACGAAACGGTAATTAATGAAACTGATTTTGGTTTTGATGTTGTTGCAACTCAATTTGATTCTTATCTGATACAAAATTTTGAATTTCTTGAAATACCTTTTATTATTAAATATAAGTTACTTGATAAAAAATTCGGAATATGTGTTTTAGGTGGTTTTAACACAAGTTTTTTAATCGGAAATAATGTTTACCTCGAAGGTAATAACAGCCCTATCGGGAAAACAGAAGATATAAATACTCTGATCTATAAAAGCATTATCGGATTTGTGTTTGAATATCCGGTTTCGGATAAAATATCTATAAATATCACACCTTCCTATAAGTATCAACTCAATTCAATAAACAAAATTTCGTTTAGCAATGTCCGTATGCAATATTTTGATTTTAAAACCGGTATTAGTTATCGATTGTGATTGTTTTTTTAAATAACTTTAGGCACTCTTAACTTTAGTTCACTTTAAGTACTGATTAGATACTGTGATTTAATTTAAAAAAATTTCTATAATCAATATATTTTCATAATTTTGACCTGAAAGAAAAAATTGAAAATAAAAATGAAAATTGCAATTATTGGCTTTGGTGCCGCAGCTATTGGTTTTATCGAAAGAATAAAAAATACTTCCAATGAAATTCATGTTTTTGAAAAAAGTAAAGATATTTATTCCTCCAGTATTTCGGGGATAAGAGCTGATGGAAAGCTTTTTGTTTCAAAAGAAATGGGTGGAGATATTGAAATAGATATTGAATTACAGAAAAAACTCGTTGATTACTGGATTGATAAAACAAATAATAAAACCGTTGAAACAGGACATTCTTTTCGCGATTCTGCGTATTATAAAAAGTTTTATGAAAATGGATTCCAACCGGTGATCTCAGATTTCTATCATCTCGGAACAGAGCAACTAAAAGAGGTTTTATATAATGTTTTTAATGATTTTAAAAAAAGAAAAAATATTCATTTTCACTTTAATGAAAAAATAGAAAAAGTAGATTTCTTAAACGGAGATATTAGATTAAACAATAAAGATGTTTTTGATATGGTGATTGTGGCTGTTGGCAGAAGTGGTCATAAATTTGTAAAAACTATTACTAAAGATTTTCCCGAACTTATTCTTGATAATACTAAAGTCGATCTTGGAGTTAGATTTGAATTACCAAATCATATTGTTGATGATATTAATAAAGAAATGTATGAATTTAAGGTCAGGTACAAAAGCAAGACCGGATATATGGTTCGTACATTTTGTAATAATCCTTCGGGATATGTTGTAACCGAAAATTATGGTGATTTTGTAACTGTAAACGGTCATGCCAAGTTAAAAGAAAAAAGCTTGAATACTAATTTTGCTGTTCTTACAACTGTTCAACTTACTCAACCCTTTAACGATCCTGTGGGATACGGTTCGCATATTGCAAGGCTTACAAATATCCTTGCCGGAGAAAAAATTATTCTCCA
>DAOVNY010000141.1 GCA_030630005.1 Bacteroidales bacterium
AGATAAGTTAAAGAAAAATCAACTACAACAAAACATTGATAATTACAAAAATTTCTTATTACAAAAATGGGAAGAATTACCTCAGATGTTTATTACTTCAGCTATTTTAACTTCAGGGAGAAGTGAGGTTTTGAGATTTATTGAGAATACAAATAAAATTTTTCGGATTGATCCTAAAAATTAAATATCAAACTCAATAATTACTTTCCCTTTCGATATTTTTTCACCAACTTTCACGTTGATTTTTTTTACAACACCATCTGTCATTGCAATAATATCATTTCGCATTTTCATTGCTTCGAGAACCACAAGTTTATCCCCGGCTTTAACCTTATCGCCTTTTTTAATATATATTTTACGGATAGTTCCCGAAATAAAAGCTTTAATAATATTTAATTCCGGCTCTTTATAAGGCTTGCGGTTCTTGAATTTTTTTGTTAATAATGTTTTGTATTTAACATTATCAACAATTATGGTTTTATATCTTGTTTTGGTTTCTTTTTCCATGTGTTTATATTTGTAGTTTTTTTTACAGAAAAATAATAAAGTTTAAAATGGTGGGATTCCATGTTTTCTTTCCGGACGAATTTCTTTTTTATTTGAAGATATCTCGATAGCATGTATTAGCATTTTTCGTGTATCGACAGGGTCGATAACTACATCAACATAACCATAAGCAGCGGCTACATAAGGATTAGCAAACTTTTTCCTGTATTCGTTAACTTTCTTCTTTCTCATTTCATCAGGATTTTCAGCATTCATTATTTCTTTTTTGAAGATAATGTTTGCTGCTCCTTCAGGTCCCATAACTGCAATTTCGGCAGAAGGCCATGCAAAAACAAAGTCTGCTTTTAAATGAGACGAACACATAGCAATATATCCTCCTCCATAAGCTTTTCTTAAAATAACAGTAATTTTTGGTACTGTTGCTTCTGAATATGCATAAAGTAATTTTGCTCCATGACGTATAACTCCTGCATGTTCCTGGTCAATTCCCGGAAGATATCCCGGAAGGTCAACAAGAGTTACCAACGGAATGTTAAATGAGTCGCAATAACGAATAAATCTTGCAGCTTTGTCTGACGAATCTACATCAAGTACACCTGCCAGAACATTTGGTTGATTTGCCACAAAACCAATAGTTTCGCCGTTCATACGTGCAAAACCGATTACGATATTTGCAGCAAATTGTTCCTGTATTTCCAAAAATTCCGAATCATCACAAATAGCTTTAATAACATTTCTTACTTCGTAAGGATGTTTCGGATCGGTTGGAATAATATTATCCACTTTATATTTTCTTGTTTTCGGACCTTTCTTTGGAAATTTAGCAGCCTTTTTCAAATTGTTCCAAGGAATAAAACTTATAAGTGATTTTATCTGATCAAAACATTCCATTTCACTTTCGGCATAAAAATGAGCATTTCCGGTAATCTCGGAATGAACTTTCGCCCCACCGAGTTCCTCCATAGAAATTTCTTCACCAAGAACAGTCTTTATTACTTCCGGTCCGGTGATAAACATTTTTGAGATTTTATCTACCACAAATACAAAGTCAGTTAATGCCGGAGAATAAACCGCTCCGCCGGCACATGGTCCTAATATTACCGATATCTGTGGTATGACCCCTGATGCCTGAGTATTTCGGTAAAAAATTTCACCGTATCCTGCAAGTGAATTTACTCCTTCCTGTATTCTGGCTCCACCTGAATCGTTAATTCCGATAATCGGCACTTTAAGTTTCATGGCATGATCCATAATTTTTGTGATCTTTTTGGAATGCATCCATCCCAATGAACCACCTGCCACTGTAAAATCCTGTGCATAAATACATACAGGATGTCCCATTAATATTCCTGTTCCGGTTATTACACCATCACCGGGAAGATATTTCTTGTCCATGTCAAAATCTTTTGCTGCATGTTCAACAAACAGATCATATTCATGGAATGTTTTCGGGTCAAGAATTGCAATAATACGCTCACGAGCTGTGAGTTTACCAATTGCTTTTTGCTTTTTGATAGCTTTGACGCCACCACCTTTTAAAGCATCACGCATTCTTTTTTTAAGGTCACTGGTTTTTTGTTGATGTGCCATAATAATATGTTTTATTAATAGAATCTATTGAAAAACAATTCTGAATTTGAATTTTTATTACTGTCATTCTTGTTAAAATCAAATAAATACTTCTATAAAATAATATGGATGATCAGTATATATACCTTTCATCCAAGTGGCAAAGTTAAGCATTTTTTATGCAAAAAGTGATTTTTGTTTATTTAACTTTTCTAAGTCGGGACTAACCTGAATTATTTAAGTGCTTTATAAAAAACGTATGAATAATTCAGGTCAGGAAAACAAAAACATACTATGTCTGTTTGCTTTACAGTTTTTAAATCTCTATTTTAGCAAACTTATTATTAATAAAACAAAAACAATAATGAAAAAAATACTATTATTAACTCTGACTACATTTTTAGTAGCATCGTGTTCAAATAACAAAACAAGTATGAACAAAGATTACCCCGTAAAACCTGTATCATTTACAAGTGTTAAAATTACTGATAATTTTTGGCTTCCAAGACTTGATACTAACAGAAAAGTTACTATTCCTTATGATTTTAAAAAATGTGAAGAAACTCACAGACTGGATAATTTTGCTGTGGCAGGCGGATTAAAAAAAGGCTCTTTTGTTGGAATCAGATATAATGATTCGGATGTATATAAAGTTATTGAAGGTGCTTCTTATTCTCTGAGTATTTATCCTGATGCTGAATTAGAAGAATTTCTGGATAAATTAATTTTCAGCATTGCTGCTGCACAAGAAGATGACGGATATTTATATACATGCAGAACTATTGATCCTGACAGTCTTCCATCAAATACAGGGAAAACAAAATGGTCGATGTTAAAGCAAAGCCATGAACTTTACAATATCGGTCACATGTACGAAGCAGCCGTTGCACATTATCAGGCAACCGGAAAAAAATCATTATTAAATGTAGCCTTAAAAAGTGCTGATCTTATAAACAAAGTTTTTGGACCTGAAAAAAATCAATTACATGGAGTTCCCGGACATCAGGAAATTGAAATTGGTTTGGTGAAATTATATAGGGTTACAGGCGAAGAAAAATATTTAAAACTTGCCAAATATTTCCTTGACCAAAGAGGAAATGCCGAAGGACATGAACTTTATACTTATGGTGCTGACGGGCAAAACAAAGTCTATACACAAGATCATTTACCTGTTGTTCAACAATCCGAAGCTATTGGTCATGCAGTTAGAGCTCCATATATGTATTCGGGAATGACCGATATAGCAGCACTTACAGAAGATAAAGATTATAAAAATGCAGTTGAAAAATTATGGCAAAATGTTGTTTCCAAGAAAATTTATATTACCGGTGGCATTGGCTCAAAACACGCCGGCGAAGCTTTTGGCGAAAATTATAGTCTGCCAAATCTTACTGCTTACAATGAAACATGTGCTGCTATTGCCAATATTTTATGGAACCAAAGATTGTTTTTATTAAATGGTGATGCAAAATATATTGATGTTTTAGAACGCACACTTTACAATGGTTTTCTTTCGGGAGTTTCAATTCATGGAGATAAATTTTTCTATCCAAATCCTCTGGAATCAGACGGAAGTCATAAAAGAAGCCCATGGTTTTCGTGTTCATGTTGTCCTACAAATATTGTGAGATTTTTACCCTCCTTGCCGGGATATATTTATGCACATAAGAAAAACGAATTATTTGTAAACCTTTTTATTGGTAACGAAGCTGAAATTGAAATGAATTTTGGCAAATTAAAAGTTACGCAAACAACAAAATATCCATGGGAAGGAAAAATAAAAATCAAAATTGAACCGGAATTTTATGGACAATTCACAGTTGCTGTTAGAATACCGGGATGGACAAAAGACAAACCATTAGATTCTGATTTGTATAAATATCAAGACAACTGCGAGTTAATACCTGTTATTACAATTAACAACCATAACATTATCTATGATATTGAAGACGGATATGCAAAAATTAACAGACGATGGGAAAAAAATGATGAGATAGAAATAGATTTTCCAATGCCTGTAAGAAAAGTGATAGCTAATGAAGAAGTTAAAGATGACAGAGGAAAATTTTCTCTCGAAAGAGGACCAATAGTTTATTGCGCCGAATGGATTGATAACAACGGAAAAGTACGGAATTTACTGCTTGACAAAAATGCTGAATTTTCTGAAAAATATAAAGAAAATATGATTGACGGCATAGTCGTATTGAAAAGCAAAGCAACAAGTTTATCTTTAAATAAAAACAAAGAAATTATTGAAAAAGAACAAAAATTTACGGCGATTCCATATTATGCATGGGCACATCGGGGAACCGGAGAAATGATGGTTTGGTTTCCTTATGAAAAATCAGCAGCCAACCCGGTATCTCCTCCAACTATTGCTTCAAAAAGTAAAGTTACCGCTTCATATATTTACGATAAAATTTCTGCAGTTAATGATCAGATAATTCCAAAAAATTCAAACGATCACGAAATACCAAGATTTACTTTCTGGGATCATAAAGGAACAACAGAGTGGGTTCAGTACGATTTTGACAAAGAAACTATCATTAGCCATGTTCATATTTATTGGTTTGATGATGGACCAAACGGAGGTTGCAGAATTCCTGAAACATGGAAGTTGATGTATAAAAAAGGTGATAAATGGAAAGAAGTTTCAATGCACGGAAATTATCCGATTTCAAAAGATGAATTTAATACTATCGAAATTGCATCAGTAAAAACTAAATCTATGCGACTTTATGTTAAATTACAGCCGAACTTTTCGGGCGGAATTATGGAATGGAAACTTGATTAGTTTTTTAGCGGCTATTATTTCTTAATCATAATGAAATCTACATTTTGCTATATGTATTTCATTGTCCTTGACTCGATAAATAAGTCTGTGTTCTCCATCAATTCTACGTGACCAGAATCCTTTATATCTATGTTTCAAAGGTTCTGGTTTTCCAATACCGGAAAATGGATTTCGTGATATTTCTTTAAGCAGGTCATTAATTCTTTTTAGGTTTTTTTTATTGGGTTTTTGCCAATACAAATAATCCTCCCATGATTCATCTACAAATATATATTTCATAGGTCTAAGAGGTCTTTTTGAAATGATGATTCACTTTTCAATTTTTCAATCGCTGAATCTAGTCTGCTTTCATTTGTTTTCGAAGACAATTCGTGTTGAGTTGCATTTAATGAATTATATTCATCCAATGAAATTACTACCACTCCAGTGTCTTTACCACGATTTATAATTAAGGTCTCAAAATTCTCTGTCACATTGTCCAGATATTTTTTGATGTTTTTTCTGAAGTCGGAAATTGATGTTGTTTGCATGTCTTTATTTATTTGGTACATATTAAAGTACAAAGATACGTACAGATGTCATAAATTCCAAATTTTTTTGTTTTTGTTTAGTGTCTTTTTTTTAGAAGGTAACGGCAATTGAGACTTAATTGTTAGCAATAAGTCTTATTTCATTGTTCTACAAATTGTCTTGCAGTCATTACCGGCAATTTCGATGCTTTGAAGTCTTTCAAATTCCTAGTAATTATAAGGTCTTGGTCATTCTCTAAGGCAGTAAAATATTGAAGTCCATCCTCAAAGTCAGAAAATGAATCGTCATTTAATGCTAACCCAATTATTTTGTCATCAAGTGGTAAAATATTTACTATTAGCCTGAGTTTCCTTAATATTTCTTTTGCTTTCTTTGTATTGGTTTGCCGTAACAACGTATAACTGGTATTTGCAACAGTCAATGACGAAATATAAATTTCAATAATTTTCTTGTCTGCTAATGAAAAGAGCTTTGCTGACTCATCAAAAAATGGTTCTCTACGTGATAATAGGTCTATGACTATGTTTGTATCAATAAAAAGTTTTTTCATTTATATTTTTCAGTTAAATAGTCACCATATTCTTTTTTATAGTCAAAGTCAGACGGCAAGTCAATTACACCGCTTAAGCTTTCCACAAGAGGTGTGATTGATATTTTGCTATCTTTCTCTTTTTTTCTTGTCAGACTGTCAAGATATGATTCAATCATTTTTGATAGACTGATCTTTTGACTTTTAGCATAGATTTTTGCTCTTTCGATTACACTGTCATTTAATCTTAATGTCAATTTTGTTTCCATGTCAATGATATTTACGTGCAAAAATACAAAAACTATACGTCATATCCAAATTTATTGGAATTTTTAAA
>DAOVNY010000006.1 GCA_030630005.1 Bacteroidales bacterium
AAGAAATGGAAAAATCGTCAGCGAATAAAGCAGTTGATTTCGAATTATTCAGAGCATCCCGACTAATAAGTCGGGAGGGTCACTGGTTCGAATCCAGTATCGCCCACAGAAAGGGAAAGTCGAAAGCTTTCCCTTTTTTTGTATATGGATTATTATTTTTACATATTATTTTCTTACCAAGCCGATAAATATTACATTGGTCATACAAATGATTTATCCGAAAGATTACGTAAACATAATTCAAAACATTTAGGATTTACAGGAAAGAATAATGATTGGCAAATAGTTTATTCAGAGAATTATAATACAAAAACAGAAGCTTATGCAAGAGAACGACAAGTAAAGAAATGGAAAAATCGTCAGCGAATAAAGCAGTTGATTTCGAATTATTCAGAGCATCCCGACTAATAAGTCGGGAGGGTCACTGGTTCGAATCCAGTATCGCCCACAGAAAGAGAAAGTCGAAAGCTTTCCCTTTTTTTGTATATATTAATCCAATAATTACTAAATTTATTTAATTAACTTCCTTTTTTCTTGCTATTTTTACACTCGAACTAATAAAAATACTTAACTGTTGCATGCAGACTTTCTCATTATATTTCAGACTTTTATTGATTGTGGTAATTTGGTTTTTCCTGAGTTCTTCTATAATTGCCCAAACAAACAGCTTAAATCCGCAGAGGGAAGCTGAACAAATTATTAACTTCCTCGAATATTCGCAACAAAAAGAAAATAATCCGCCAAACTATTACCGGGGAGAATGGCCAAGTTATATCGAAAACCTGAAAACATTTCCTTTTCTTGGTAAAAAAGGGAAAAAGGCATACGATTCGAATTGTATGATAAGTGCTTCAATATTTGTTTTACTGGCAGAGTATTATATTCAACATCCCGACAATAATAAAATTAAAGATATTCTTTATAAGGCTGTGGGGAATTTTGAGCATTATAGAATAGGAGAGGTCTTTCATTTTTGGCACAAATTAGAAAGAACCGAACATCTACAAAAAAGACGTCATAAGAAAAATCCGGAAAAATATTATCAGCGACGAGCAAATGTTTTCTACTATAGATCGCGGCTTATCAATGCAATGATGAATCTTGCCCCCGATTTAGACGACACAGTCAATGTATGGTTATCATATTATTTATTCAATATTATTTTCAGGACAGATAGTTTGGTAATACCCGATTCTCCGGGTAAATATTTAGATGAATATTCTGATATTAATCGGGAGAACATTCATTTCTATAATTTTTTTAAAGGACATGGACAGGAAACCGGAGCATTTTTAACATGGATGAAAGAAGAAAAAAAACTTAATTTCTTCCGAATACTTCCCGGAAAAGGTTTTTATATCCCATTTGGAGTTAATGACAAAGATGCGGTTGTAAATGCAAATATTGTTTATTCGCTTAAAAAGATGCAGGATACAATTTATCCGTCATATCAAAAAGCAATAGATTTTATTAACTATTGTTTTGAAACCAATAAATATCAATCAGCCGGAAATTATTATCCTACAAAATATAACCTACACTACATTACATGCAAGGCTTTTGGGAGCGGATGCACAGGTCTCGAAAAGAGTCTGCCACTTATTTATTCTCAACTTAAAAACCAACAATTAAACAATGGTAGCTATCCATGCCGGATTAAAAACAATGAACTTCAGGCAAGTATTCTTGCTTTAAATTCAATGATATATCTTAAAAAGTCGGGATATAAAGGTCTTGATGAAAATATTAATAAAGCATTTGATTTTGTATTTAGCAAGAAGCTCTCGGACAATAATAAAACTTGGTGGACGGGAGGAGTTTACTTTTCGGGAGGCACCCTTGTACGCAAGTCTCACGTCTGGAAATCGGATGCTTATACAACTGCTCTGGTTCTTGAGGCTATTTCAAATTATTATGAATAAATAGAATATTTTTTGGCAGTTAAGATACGGAGCATTTAAATATTCACATTAACAAAATTAAACATTCAACACTCAACAAACAATATTCAACGACTAAAGGGGAATCCGTTCATACGGACTCCTTTCAGTCGTATGGATGGATTCTCATTACTTCTACTTTTTTTTACTTGTTTGTTGCTTATTGAGTGTTGCTTATTGAATGTTTTCAATAAAAAAAATCAAAAAAAAAGCCACCAAAACAGGTAGCTTTTTAATTTATCTTTAAACAGATGTTAGTCTTCTTGATGTGGTTTTATCAATTCAACTAATTCAGGAAGATCCATTCCGAGTTCTTTAAGATGTGAGATTTTTGGAACGCCGTTTTTAGTCCATCCTCTTCTCAGGTAAACTGCGTCGAGAAGTTTTTCGTATTGTTCTTCTCTGAATTTACGTGTGATAGCAACTTTTTCTTCGGTAGTTTTTCCTTTAGGATCAACACCGATTTTTTCTTTCATTTGCGTATCATATCTTTCAGCTCTTGATTCGTATTCTTCAACAGTAACAGGACCTGCAGCGCGATAAGGCTGAGCATCATGTTTACGTGTTCCGAATCCTTTTCTCAAATTAAAAATTCTTTGGAAATTATAAACTCTTTCCGATTGACGTATCATTTCTTCTTTGTCGAAAGGTTTTCCCGTAACAGCTTTATAAATTTCAACATAGTTGTCAACATGCTCAGGTACTTTTGCAGGTTCGTCAGTTTCGGCATTAGTTGTCGGTTCAACATCATTCCACGGAAGTTTACATAATCCCTGAAGACCAAACCAAGTTCTGAACATCGGAAAATAATGCAATGCTTCAGCTTTATCTTCGAATGTAGGAATTTGATTGTTGACCATGTCCATAAAGATCAGCCATGCTTCATCATGCTGAGGACCTTTGTTTGTCATTGCAAAACCACCTTGCTGTGCAAGAGATTCCTTTGAAACGTATTCAGAATATTCAAGCCCTTTGTTTTCCATTGCGATATCCTGAAGGAAGTCTGCATTGCCCCATCCTTTTTCAGCAAACATCTTTTTCATTTTACGGGTTCCCATTCCGGCAATTACACCAAAATCTTCGCCTCTTGCAAGCCGGTGCATAAGTTCCATCGCCGAATCTGCATTTCCAAAATTGAGTTTTAATCCACCTGTTCTTTCTTCATTAAGGATACCATTTTCGTAACATTCCATAATAAAAGCTAATAACGTTCCCCACGAAATAGTACAAATTCCGTAAGTGTCGCAATAAAAGTTTGCTTCAATAATATAATCGGGGTTAAATATTCCGCAGTTTGAACCTAAACCGCCTGCATTTTCATATTCCGGTCCGTCAACAATTACGCTTTCATCTTTATATGGTCCTGATCTTACTTTATAGTTATCAACACCTTTGGAGCAAGCCATATTACAACCTATCCAGCAGCCATCAGGAATTCCCTGAGTGAAACGTTTTTTCCATACATCACCATGAATTTCGTCAGCTTTTGGATGACTACCGAATTTATAATTATGAGTAGGAAGAAGGTCATAATCATTCATAATGTTAACGAGGTGAGCAGTACCTTTTGTTCTCATTTCAGCTTGAGAGTCGTCAAGGTCTCTCATTTCTTTGTTGAAGGTTTTTCCTCGTTCCATTATTGCTTTTAAGTCAACAACATTGTTGAGATTTCCTTTTATCCCGGGAACTTTAGCAACAATTGCTTTTATTTTTTTGTCTCTGAAAACAGTTCCGATTCCACCTCTTCCTGCTTGTTTCAGACGGACAAGTTTTCTTTTGGGATCATAAAAACTAAAGTTTAGCATACCGATTAATGAGTTATCGGCAGCAGAACCTGCAGAAACAACACCAATATTTTTTTTGTCTTTGTCGTCGTTTGCAAATATCTCAGTAAGTTGGTCGGCAAGTTTATGGCTGTCGAGTGGTTCTTCGGGAGCTTCAAATATCTCAACTTTATGATTTACTCCATCAATGTAAATGATAATTTCTTTTTCGGATTTTCCTTGTAATTCGAGGGCATCAAAACCTGAGAACTTTAAAAATGGTCCGAAAAATCCACCAACATTACTATCTATGATTGATTCGGTTTGTGGAGATATAGAAACTACAAGTGATTTTCCTGCACCTGAATACTGCGTGATACCACCAATAGGACCTGAAGCAATGTTTATCTCATTTTCAGGATCGTTCCATTTGGTTTCGGGTTTGGTTGCATCCCACAAAAGTCGCAGTCCGTATCCTTTACCACCGATAAATTTTTCCTTCATTTCGGCAGGTACATCTTTTTCTTTTATTTCATTATCAGAAATGTTGATGTATAAAATTTTGTCGGTATATCCTTTTTCTAATGGAGTCCAATTATATTTCCATTCTTTTAAAAGATTGTGACTGTTTTTAAAATTTTCAAAACCCATATTGTTATTGTTTTTATAAGTTAGTTTGTTTTTAATTAGTTTGGATACAAAATTATAAATAATTGTAATACGTAGTAAATAAATAATGTAATTGGTGGTAATTTATGGTAATTGATTGTAATTTATGGTAATTGGTTGTAATTGATAGAAAATGGATGGAGTGATGAGTCCATTCCGAAAAGAAATTTTAGCCACCAAGACCCAAAGACTCAAAGAATTCACTAAGTTTAAAGTATGGATTGTTAGTCCTTTGTGTATCTTAGTGTCTTGGAGTCTTAGTGGCATTTTTTTTTAACTTTTCGGAGTGAACTCAAGTTTAAAGTTGTTAAATGGAATTTAGTTAATTTTGTATTTAGTGATGTTTAAACTTTTGATGAGAGAATTGTAGGTTTATGAAGTTTGAAGAAATAAAAGATAAGTTAAAATCGAAAACCGTTGGTATTGCCGGATGTGGCGGTTTGGGTTCAAATTGTGCAGTTGCTTTGGCAAGGGTAAGAGTTGGCAATTTGCTCATTGTAGATTTTGATGTGATAGAAGAAAGTAATCTCAACCGGCAGTATTATTTTTATGATCAGATTGGGGAAAAGAAATCTGCTGCTTTAAAAGATAATATTAAAAAGATAAATCCTGAAGTCAATGTAATTGCATTTGACAAAAAACTTGACTCCAAATCTATACTCGAAATATTTAAAGATTGCGATGTGATAGTTGAAGCATTTGATAAAGCAGAAATGAAGCACATGATAATTGAAACTGTTTTAGAAAATTTTCCTGACAAGGCTATTGTTTCAGGAATTGGAATGGCAGGCTGGGGTGATAATTCTTCAATAAAAACAATTCAGCATAACAATTTATATATTTGTGGAGATCAAAAAACTGAAGCATCGGAAGAAAATCCACCTTTAGCTCCGAGAGTTGGGATAGTTGCAAATATGCAGGCAAATATTGTTTTGGAGATTTTATTGAAATAATATTTTGTATGCAAAAACAAAAAAATAAACAATTGTGTTTATACCGCTAAATCGGGAGGATAAACGCAATGAATATATAGAAATGTTGTACACTATGGTGCGCAAAAAGAAAGAGATTTGTGATAATTTAAAAAACCTATCTTTGCAAAATTGAAAATAAAACAAAGTATTTAAAAATGTCATTAGATAAAATTGAATATCAGAACTTACTAAATGATTTAGTTGCTCTAATCGAAAAGACTAAAACACAAGTAGTTTCTTATGCAAATAGTTCATTGACTGTATTGTTTTGGCATATTGGGAAACGAATTTTGACTCATAATTTACAAAATAAGAGAGCTGAATACGGAAAACAGATTGTCGTTACAGTGTCACGAGAATTAGTGAAAAAATTTGGAAAAAATTATGAAGAGAAAAATTTGCGTAGAATGATACAATTTGCAGAAAAATATCCTGCTGTTGAAAATGTCGTTACACTGTCACGACATTTGTCATGGTCTCATTTTATAGCACTTATACCAATAAAAGAACAACAAGCAAGAAACTTTTATGCTAAGATTACATTTGAGAGTTCATTTGGAGTTCGTGAACTGAGAAAGCAAATCGAAAAGAAAGTTTACGAAAGAACTGAAAAAGCAGATATTCAACTTTTTGATAGTAAAGTGATTGACAAAGGGGTTTTTAAAGACCCGTATTTACTTGACTTTTTGGAACTCAAAGACGGTTATTTGGAAAATGATATAGAAGCTGCAATTCTAAAAGAACTTGAATTATTTATATTAGAATTGGGAAGCGGTTTTACATTCGTTGAGCGACAGAAAAGAATGATAATTGACGGAGATGATTATAATTTGGATTTATTGTTTTATCATCGTAAGTTAAAGAGATTAGTTGCTATAGAACTGAAAATTGACAAATTCAAAGCAAAGTACAAAGGACAAATGGAATTGTATTTGAAGTGGTTAGATAAATATGAAAAACAAGATGAAGAGCGACAACCAATTGGATTAATTCTTTGTGCAGTTGCAAGTAAAGAACAGATTGAACTTCTTGAATTGCACAAAGATGGAATAATGGTAGCGGAATATTGGACAGATTTGCCTCCGAAAGAAATCTTAGAAGCTAAGTTACATGAAGCCTTAATTGAAGCACGAGAACGAATTGAAAGAAAACAACTAAGACAATGATCCACAGCGTACAACACTGAATATATTCAAGAGCGGTTTCTGTAGTTTGCAAAACTTTTTTACCTTTAAAAACGGAAGCAATAAATTGAAAATGGAGTGCTTGTAAATCCGCTTCAAAATATATTCAAATCGTTCTTTTCAAATTTCTATATCTTAAGTATAAAAAATGCAAATACATGAGAATCACACTAAATAACCGAGAAGAAATAATTGAAGCGGATCAATTGACAATTGACGAGCTTATTAAATATAAAAATTTTACTTTCAGATTACTTGTTACTAAAATAAACGGAAAATTAATAAAAAAAGAAAACCGCAAAAATGCAATTATCAAAGATGGTGATAATGTTGCAGTGCTTCACATGATCAGTGGAGGGTAGTTTCAGGTTTGAGGTTTCGGGTTTGAGGTTTCGGGTTTCGGGTTTCAGGTTTCATGTTTGAAGTTTGAAGTTTCAAGTTTTTTTTGGTTTCAAGTTGCTAACTCAAAACTTTAAACTTAAAACCCGAAACTTCAAACCACCTCAGCCACAACAAAAGTACTCCCGCCAACAAAAACCAGATCATTAAAACCTGCATTATTTGAAGCTGATTCATAAGCTTTCCTGACCGAATTATATGACTTACCATTTAGTCCTGATTTAAAAGCTTTGTTTTTTAATTCGTCTTGATTTAATCCTCGCGGGATATCAGCTTTGCAGAAATAATAAATTGCATTTTGTGGGAGTATCTGAAGAATTGAATCAATGTTTTTATCATTAACTACACCAAGCACAAAATGTAATTTATTAAAACTCAGATTGCTGATTTGAGATACAATTGATTTTATTCCATCGATATTATGTCCTGTATCGCAGATTGTGAGTGGATTGCTGTTTAATTTTTGCCATCGTCCAATGATTCCTGTATTTGAAATAACATCTTCAATTCCACTGCGAATAGTATTATTATCTAAATCAAATTTATGTTTTAAAATATCAAGTGCTTGCAAACAAGTTGTGAGATTTTTCGTTTGGTATTCTCCAAGCAGTGGGATTTTTAGGCTTTCAATAAAAATTTCATTGTCTTTCCAAGCATCAAAAACATTAAAATCGGAATTTGGGATTTGCACTTTTTTAAGTTTAAAATGCTCATCTGCGAAATAAATCCTGCAATTTTTTTCTTTGGCTTTTTCTGTAAAAATATTTTTAATTTGAGGCTGAGTTTCTCCGATTACCACAGGAGTTTTAGGTTTAATTATTTCGGCTTTTTCCTTTGCAATTTTTTCAATAGTGTTTCCAAGAAACTGAGTATGATCAAATCCTATATTTGTAATAACCGAAAGTTCCGGTTTTAAAACATTTGTTGAGTCAAGTCTGCCACCCATTCCAACTTCCACAACAGCAATATCAACTTTTTTATCGGTAAAATATTGAAATGCCATTCCAACGGTCATTTCGAAAAAAGAAGGCTGAATTTTCTCAAAATTCAATTTATTTTCTTCAACAAAATCAATAACATAATCTTCTTCAATCATTTCCCCGTTTATCTTAATTCTTTCCCTGAAATCTTTAAGATGAGGCGAAGTATAAAGTCCGGTTTTTAAGCCTGCCGACTGCAAGACAGAAGCAATTATATGTGCAACAGAACCCTTGCCGTTTGTCCCTGCAATATGAATTGATTGAAATTTATTTTGAGGATTGTCAAGGATATTGAGAAGTTCAATTGTATTATTCAAATCAGCTTTGTAAGCAGCTTTCCCGATACGCTGGTACATCGGTAACTGACTAAAAAGATATTCTAAAGTTTCGTTATAATTCATTCATTCCTATTTCAATCTGATAAAATTATAAGTAATAGTACCTTTTTGTGTTTCGGGAGCGTTAAGGTCGGGATTGAATTTTGCTCTTAATGCGGCTTCTTTTGCAAGCTTTCTAAGTTGAAGATCAGCAATAGTAGTTCCTTTGGCACCGGAATAAGCTTTTGTAACTTGTCCTTGTTTATTTACATAAATTGTAACCACAACTTTTCCTTGCTCGGGTGAGGTGTATTTAGGTTCGGGTAGATGTTTAGCTCCACGACCGCCAAGATCAAAGGAAACTCCGCTTCCTGAGCCGCCGCTTCCATCATGGATTTTAATGTCTTTTACACCAAATTTATTTCCCTGATCACCGGACTTTACAGTTTTACCTTCGTTTGAACCATTGTTTGTTGATTTACTTTTTCCGGTATAAAGTGCTCTTGGATCTACTTTTGGTTTTTCGGGAATTTTTTCAATTACTTCCGGTTTTTCTTTTATTTCTTTGTCAGGAATGTCTTTTATATCATCATTTTTCGGTTTAGTGATTGCAGGAGTTTCTTCTGTTTCCTGAGTAATTATTTCTTCTTCTTTAACTTCTTCTTTTATTTCTTGTGGAGGTGCAGGAGGTGTGGCTTTTGGAGGTTCACTTTGCTGAATATATCCCATTCCTTCATCGGTATAACCCAAATTTACTTCAACTCCTTCTTCTCCCGGTAAGGGCAGGGGTGTAGATAATCCGAAAAATATAAGAACAAGCAACAGTAATATATGAAATATTATTGTTCCTGCTATTCCTCTTATTTTATTCCCGTTTTTCACAATAATTAACGTTTTGGTTTAGTTGCCAAAATCACTTTATGTTTAGTATTGTATTTTTTATTAATATTATTTACTGCATCAATTACAGTTATAACATACTGTATAGGTACGGTTTTGTCTGCTTTTAACACAACAGATGCATTAATTTGCCCTGCAAGTGATTTGTCAATTTTGTTTTGAAGCTGGTCTTGCGAAACTCTTTTTTCACCAATAAAATAATTAAAGTTATCATTGATATAAACCGTAACGGTTTGTTTTGCCATAGTTTTACTGTTGCTGCTTGGTAACAAAAGCTTAATGGCATTTGGGCTGACAAGTGTTGAAGTCAGCATAAAAAATATTAAAAGTAAAAATACCAGATCCGACATAGACGCCATACTGAAATCAACACTTCTTTTATTTCGGGATTGAATAGCCATTGTATTTGTTTTTGTTTTAAAACTTCATAATTTATGAAAGTATAATGATTTTAGTTTTGCACAGGTTCATGTAACAGATCCATAAATTCAGTAGCTCTTGCTTCAAGTTTAAAAACTAATTTTTCAACTCGTGCTACAAGAACATTATAACAAAGATACCCGATAATCCCTACAATAAGTCCTGCCACAGTTGTTATCATTGCCTGATAAATTCCATTTGAAAGCAAAGCAATATCTATATTGTTTCCTGCCATCGACATATCATAAAATGCTTTGATCATGCCGATAACAGTTCCAAGAAAACCGAGCATGGGTGATGCACCGGCAATTGTTGCCAGTCCGGCAATGTTTTTTTCCATTTTCGATACTTCGAGTTTTCCAACATTTTCGATGGCTGCATTAATATCGCCGAGTGGTTTTCCGATTCTATTCAAACCTTTTTCTATCATTCGGGAGATAGGACTGCTATTGTTTTTACATAAAGAAAGTGCCGAATCAACTCTACCGTTGTGAATAAAATCACGAATGTTGTTCATGAAATTTTTATCTTCTTTTGAAGCTTTTTTGATAGCAAAAAATCTCTCAATAAAAATATAAATCGCAATAATTGAAAAAACTGCAAGAATAGCGATTATCCAACCACCTTTTATTGCAAGATCGAGGATTGAAAGACTAATTTCTGTAGCTTCACCTTCAACTGCATTTGCAGCTTGTAATAATATACCTGAAATCATGTTTTTAAATTTTTTTCGTAAAGTTAATTGTAACGAAATATTTACTGTTTATTATTGTGTTATTTTACTAACATCTTTCTGTTAATAGATAACTGAAAAAGCAGATGTTTATTTTGTAATGTAAATTTTGTTGTTTTATTATTTTTGCATATAATAACACAAGTTTTATAAAAAAGCGGTGTCAAAACTTTTAAGTAATTTTAGAAAAAGTATTTTTAATTGTAAATGATTTGCTTTTGAATAGTGATACTGAAATAATAAATCAATTAATAAAGCGGGATGAGACTGCCTTTAGAATATTTGTTGAAAAATATCAACAATTAGTTGTCAATACATGCAATGGTTTTGTTCATAATTCTGATGATGCTCATGATATCGCCCAGGAAGTATTTATTGAAATTTTTAGTTCGATAGATAATTTCCGTAAAGAATCAAAAATCTCTACTTGGTTATACCGGATTGCTGTTAATAAATCACTAAATTTTATCAGGAAAAATAAAAAACACAATATTCTTCGTAGTATCGATTCATATTTTAATGATAGTGATGGAGATGATAATAAATTTGAAGTGCCTGACAATGATCTTCGATATAATGAAACCGGATTAGAAAATCAGGAACGGGTTGATATTCTTCACAAAGCAATTGGCAGCCTGTCGAAAAACCAAAAAATTGCTTTTACTTTAAATAAGTATGATGATGTTCAATATAAAGAAATTGCCGAAATAATGGACATATCGTTATCGGCGGTAGAATCGTTGATCCATAGGGCAAAACTAAAATTGCAAAAGAAATTGCTGAATTATTATAAAAAAAATGAATATTAATCGCAAGTTTGAAAATATTTAGGAGTCAAATAATTAAATAAAAACAAAAATGAACTGCACAGAAATAAATAAGAATTTAATTTTTTACATAGAAGAAGAATTATCTTCCGAAAATGAAAAGATTGTTAAAGAACATCTTGAGGGATGTGATAAGTGTAAACATTTGTATAATGAGATGAAAAAAACTTTGGGTGTTATCAAAAATGAAAGCAAAGTTGAAATTAATCCATTTTTTTATACTCGTGTAAAAGCAAAAATGGAAGATGTTAAAGAGTCTTCATTAAGTCCGGTTTTTCGTTTTGCTTTTATGAGGATTCTTCAGACATCAGTTGCCGTGGTTCTAATTGCTTTTGGTGTTTTTGTTGGTGTTCAGATGGGAGATAATTATTTAAAAAATTCGATGGTTGCTGGTAATGATCAAACTTTGTCAAAGTATCAGGAATATTCTCAGCAATTATATCTTGATGGCTTAACAGTTGAATCTATAGAAACTTCACTATTAATAAAGGAGGAATAAAATGAATTATTTTGCAAATAAAAATACTCTGATTTGGATAATTATTGCTTCACTGGCGATAAATGTAGCAGCTATAACCACCATAATAATTTTTATGGGTTCGGCAAGGAATTTACATCCACAAATGATAAAAAATGGCGAACCACCTGCATTCTTTCGCAATGAGCTTGGATTAACTCCAATGCAAAGCAGGAATTTTGATCGTATGCACATAGAATTTAGAGAAAAGACTTCCGGGGTAATTCATGAACTTGATTCGCTCAGATATGAAATGATGGAGGAATTATCAAACGAAAATCCCGATTCATTAAAATTAGATAAAATTGCTGAAGAAATTGGAACATGGCATTCTAAACTTAAAAAGCAGACAATTTATCATTTTAAGCAAATGAAAAGAAATTGTAATGTTGAACAAAGAAGAAATCTTTCAAGAATATACAGAAAAATGCAAGAACCTCCCATGCGTGGTTTTGGAAGAAATTGGCAGGATAGACGTGGAAATATGAACAGAAATATGATGAGAAATAAAGATGGGCGAAGAGAGCAGATGAATAGAAGAAATAGAAATAATCAATAAAATGTAATTGCTTTCAAATCGAAAAATAAAATGAAACAATGAACAAATCCAAATTAAATATAATAATAGATGCTGTATCGTTTATCTGCTTAATGGCAATTGCAGGAATAGGATTTCTTATGAAATTTGTTTTAATTCCGGGGCAGGAAAGATGGGTGAAATATGGTGGAAATGTAGAATTATCATTATTTGGTTTGGATAGACATGAATGGGGTACAATACATCTGATATTGAGTTTTGTATTATTGACATTGTTAATGCTTCATATTGTTTTTCACTGGAACATAATTTTGTGTACATGTAAGAAGATAATATACAAAACTAAAACGAGGATTTTTGTTGTTTCTTCATTTATCATTTTATGCTTTTTATTAATTATTTCTCCATTTTTTGTAAGACCCGTAATGAGTGAAATTAATCGTGGAAATGGACGTCAAACAACAAATAATACATCAATAATGGCTAAGGGTTTAATAAACTCTGATCAAAGTAATTTTGAAGCTAATCATGTAAGAAAATACAGAAATATGCGAGAAACTCCCAATCGTAGTAATAAAAAAAATTGGCAGAACAATGAAAAAACCCGTAAAAATTATGGAAGAAGAGGACAGATGAATAGAAAATATATGAATAATCGATAATAAAATAAATAATTAAATAACTGATAAATCCTAAAAAAATGAAAACAAACAAAATGAAAACAAGCAAATTAGTAATGCTGTTATTTGTAATGATATTTACAGGTATGAGCATTAATTCAATGGCACAGCGTGATTTAATGCGCTTACAAAACTTCCAAAAAGGACAAAGAATGAATCAACAAAATGAATGGATGTGTCCTATTCCTGATCTTACCGAAGATCAACAAGCAAAAATTAAAACCATAAGATTAAAAAATCAAAAGGAAATGACAAAGAAAAGAAATCTTATGAGAGAAAAAAGAGCACATCTGATAACTTTACAATCAGAGGATAACCTGAATATGAAAGAGATAAATAATATAATTGATCAGATTGCAGATATGCGTGCTGAGATGATGAAAAACAGAATAGCCAATCATCAGGAAGTTAGAAATCTTTTGACTGATGATCAGAAAATGTTTTTCGACAATCATAGAAATATGAGAAATAGAGGAAAAGCCGGACGAAGATTTGGACATGGTGATTTTGGAAGACAAGGATGTATGGGAGATAGATCTGGAATGCATGGAAGAAGAATGCAATGGTAAATACCACCACAGTAAAAATAAATAATAAAATTAAAAAGCTGTTCTGAAAAGGGCAGCTTTTTTCGATTTTTCGGACTCAAACCCGAAACCTCAAACCCGAAACAGTTTCCCCCCAACACAATCACGCGAAGCTCCCGTAACAGAGCTTAAGCAATTAACTTCGTTGCGTAATTTCAAAACTCCGAGAAAAGCAAATATCATAGCTTCTTTAAATTCGATAATTTCCTTGTCGGAAATAATAATTTTATTTTGGTTGTAGTGTTTAATTCTTGAAATTAAAAATTTGTTAAATGCTCCTCCACCGGTAGTTAGTATTTTACCGCGAATTTCTGTATTTGATGAGTTTGCGATTTGAATTGCAATATGCTCAACCACCGTTCGCATTTTATCAACAGTAGAAATATTGGAGTTGTTAAGTAAAGGAATAAATTCCTGTTGAAGCCACTCGTTTGCAAGTGATTTTGGTGGTTGTTTTTGGTAAAATTTCAGATTATTCAGATCATTTAGTAAATATTGACTAATTTTTCCGGTTGAAGCTAATTGTCCGTTTTTATCAAAATCTTTACCAAGTTCTCCGGCGAGTTTGTTAAGAATAATGTTTACGGGACAAATATCAAAGGCGATTCTTTTTCCGTTTTCCTCGAACGAAATATTTGAAAATCCGCCAAGGTTAAGACAAAATTCATATTCGCCGAAAAGCAATTTATCGCCAATGGGAACCAGCGGAGCACCTTGTCCCCCAAGTTTTACATCAAGACTTCTGAAATCGAAAATTACAGGCAAACCGGAACTTGCAAAAATAGCAGAACCATCGCCAAGCTGAAATGTGATCTTTTTTTCCGGTTCATGAAAAATTGTATGACCGTGAGAAGCAATATATTCTGGTGTGAAATTATTTTCAAAAATAAACTTTTTTACAAGTTCACCAAGAAAATGTCCGTATTCAACATGCGATTTCTTTAATTCATCAGGATTTGAATCGGGAAGTTGCCTGAGTTTATTTATCCAAAATTTTGAATATTCAATGGTTTCAGCTTTAACAATCTCGAAACTCCAATTTTCAGTTTTTTTGAAATGGCAAAAAGCAATATCCACTCCATCAAGTGAAGTACCGGACATCAAGCCGATAATTTTATACGTTTTCATAAAACTTCGGTGAGACTTTCGAGTTTGTTTCCTCTCGAACCTTTAATTAAAATTGATGAGTTTTTTAAGGGCTGATCCTTAAAAAAATTGTTGAGTTCAGCTACATTAATAAATGAATTGAATTCCGTTTTTGTGCAAACAGATTGAAATATTTTCCCGACAAGGAAGACAAGTTGAATATTATTTTCTTTAATTAAAGACAGGATTTTCAGATGTTCATTTTTTTCTTCGACACCTGTTTCAAGCATATCACCGAGAATTAAGATTTTATTTTTGAGATTAAGCTGAGCGAAATTTTCAATAGATAATTTCATACTCGAAGGGTTGGCGTTATAAGCATCAAGAATAATAGTGTTATTATTTTTTGAGCGAATGATTTGCGAACGCATATTTGCAGGTTTGTAATTTTCGATAGCAGATTTTATTTTTCCTGCATCTACACCAAAATAATTACCTATACAAATTGCTGCTTCTACATTTTCGAAATTATAACTTCCAAAAAGTTTTGTTTTAATGGTTTTCTCTCCTTGAGGAGAAAACCATTTCATGTTTACAAAAGGATCGTGATTGATGATTTCCGACCTGCTATCTGCTTTGGTCATTTTTCCGTATAATGTTCTTTTTATCTCACCGGAAAGTTCCATTAATAATTTATCATCCGAATTAACGAACACACTTCCTTTGTTTTTTATGATGTAATCGAATAATTCGGATTTTGCCTTTATCACACCTTCAATATTATTAAATCCTTCGAGATGAGCTTTTCCGATGTTTGTGATGATCCCGAAATTTGGTTTAGCAATTTCACACAGAGCAGCTATTTCGCCGAGATGATTTGCTCCCATTTCAATAATTGCGATTTCAGTTTCAGTAGTAATTTTTAATATCGAAAGAGGAACTCCGATATGATTATTAAAATTTCCTTTGGTTGCAAATGTGTTGAATTTCTGACTTAAAACTGTATTGATCAGTTCTTTTGTTGTAGTTTTTCCATTTGATCCGGTAATTGCGATAAGTGGAATATTTATTTTATCGCGATGATATTTTGCAAGTTTTTGTAATGTTTTTAAAACATCATCAACAAGGATATAAGTTTTGTTTTCACAAAAAGCAACTTCATCCACAACAGCATAAGCAGCACCATTTTCAATTGCATTTTTAGCAAATTTATTTCCGTTGAAGTTTTCTCCTTTCAATGCGAAAAATATCCCATTTTCCTGATCCTCTCTCGAATCAATTGATATTTGGGGGTTTTTGATAAATATTTTATAAATTTCTTTGATCAGCATAAACTAATAAAAATGATATATCTGTACTTAAATTTACTATTCATAATGCAAAGTTATAAAAAGTTATTCTAAAGTATAATTTTATTTAAACACTCAATAAGCAACACACAACGACCAAAGGAAGTCCGTATGGATAATCAATAAACAAGTAAAAAATAAAAAGGTAGAATATGCAGAAATTGAAAATTGAGTGTTGATTGTTGATTGTTGAATGTTTAATCTTTTGGTCTAGCCCCTATAAAATGAGTTGACATTTATTAAAACCCACTATAAATCTTTAACAAAAACAAAAAACCCCATTTAAACCTTCAAGGTTTTTAAAACCTTGAAGGTTTAAAGTAAATTATTATCTTTTGGGATTTGGTGTACCCATACGATCCATAGCACACCTAAATCCGATAGTATTAGATGCTTCGTTCTGGTCCAGATATCGTCTTTCACCGGGACTCATATAATAAGCACGATCCATCCATGAACCACCTTTATACACTCTTGAATGATCAGTAATAAGAGTAGTTATACCATATTCGTACATTTCGTTTGTCAAATTTGATTTACCGGCATCTCCTAACCAAGTGTCTGAGATAATTGACATCTGGTCACCATCACGGTAATTAATATTATTTGCTTTACGATAATTTCTTCTTGTAAGGTTTTCTTCGTCAGTAACTTCCTCGTATTGAATTCTGCCAAGGCTGTCTTTTTCTACAAGCACACCTTCAAAATCCACTTTTTTCTTAGAGAAGATGTTTCCACGGAAAGGGCTGTAGTCATCTACATCTTCGAAAGAAAGGGGTCTGTAAATATCCAATACCCATTCGCTGACATTTCCTCCCATGTTGTACAATCCATAATCGTTTGGCCAATATGAGCCAACCGGTGCAGGAATATCAGCTCCATCATTTAAGCTTCCGGCAACACCCATATAATCACCTTCGCCTCTTTTGAAGTTTGCAACAAAACTTCCGTAATATTTTTTGTCGTCGGTTCTTGTATAATGTCCGTTCCATGGGTATGTTCTTCTTTCAACAACTCTTTCGTTAAGAGTATTTCCAACGAGTCCAAGTGCAGCATATTCCCATTCGGCTTCAGTGGGGAGACGATATCTCGGTAATAAAATTCCGTCTTCAATTTGTACTTTACGGATATTTGCTCCGCTTGGATCAAGATTTTCTTTTCCACCAAGAACATTTCCTTCGTATTGTCCTGCAAGATATGCTTCGGTGTTAAAGTTGTCATTATTTTTTTGATCAGGATCCCAATCAAGAACGCCTGCTTCAATCAAACGTAGCTCATTAACTCTATCAGATCTCCATTTACAATATTCATTTGCCTGTACCCAACTTACACCAACTACGGGGTAATTATGATATGACGGATGACGAAAATAAGTTTCAACTAAAGGTTCGTTATACGATAGTTGATGTCGCCATGCCAAAGTATCAGGAAGAGCATTCTTGTAAACTTCGGGGTGGTTTGTGCCAAATACACGATTTAACCAATATAAGTATTCAAGGTAATCAATATTGCTGACTTCTGTTTCGTCCATATAAAAGGAAGGAACCGTAACTTTTCTTGGAATATTATCCAGGTCATACATTACTCGTTCCTGAGTCGAACCCATAACAAAAGTACCACCTTCAATAAATATGAGACCTGGTCCTGCCTCTTGTTCTACTTGCTTTGTTACCTCAAATCCGCCATTTTCAGGATTATTGTAATCCCAACCTGTACTATGTGAAGTTTCATGTGTAGTACAAGATGTTGCGATAACAAATAAAGCCATAATGGCGATTGTAGTTATAATTTTGCTGTACTTGATCATTTTCTTTTGAAGTTTTATTGTTTTTTGTTATTAACTAAAATGTAAGTGATTTTATTGTCTTTATATGTCTTTTTTTATCTTTATAAATGTAAAATTTCCACATACCATTTTTAAAACCTATTCTCAAAGAAAGAGAATAAGAATTGATTAATAAAATGATTAGTTACAAAGGTAAAATACTTTATTATTATTTAATGCGTTATTGTGGTACAAAATTATTTTGCATGAAAAAACAATTTATATTCTTGCTATTTTCGGGTTTGTTTTTCTTTAGTTTTTATCAAAGTGGTGGTCAAATATTATCAAGAAAAATCACATGGAAGAAATTGATTCAATTTAAGGTATATGAAAATGAATATCAAAAAAAGTTGAATTTTGAAGATGCAATTTTTACTGACGAATTCAAGGATTTACCGGTATATTACGAACGAATAGTTTTACCATCACGAAATTTTGAAGTGAAAGCCAATATCAAAAATGCAAAATATTTACCTTTAGATGAAAATGAAATAGTTGATATTCCTTCTATAAAAAATGTCAGAGATTCGGTAATTGTAAAAACTTCTATTGTTACAGAACGAAAGCAAGGGTTTTGCGAAGTATTTATTATTCCTTTACGGAAAAATATTTCTTCCGGTAATTATGAAAAACTGATTTCTTTTGATCTTAATATTGTTAAAAATGAAATTCCCGAAAAGGAATTAATACTACAAAACTACAGAGATAATTCTGTTTTGTCTTCAGGAGATTGGTACAAAGTAAGAGTTTCTGAAAGTGGGATTTATAAGATCACTTATTCGGAACTTGTAAATATGGGGATAAATGCAGGATCTATCAATCCCCAAAATATTAGAATATATGGTAACGGCAGTGGAATGTTGCCCGAAGCAAATTATGAAGAAGTTGACGATGACCTCATTGAAAATGCGATTTATGTTGAGGGTGAAGAAGATGGTGAATTTAATCAAAACGACTATATTTTATTTTATGGTGAATCGCCACATGTGTGGAATTATAACCCTCTTCAGGAAAAATTTATTCATACAGTAAATGTATATTCTGACTACACATATTATTTTATCAATACTGATCTTGGTTCCGGGAAAAGAATTCAAACTCAGCAATCTTCCACTCTTGAACACACTAACACTGTTAATAAATTTACTGATTATATTTTTCATGAAGAAGAATCTGTTAACCTGATAAGCACAGGAAGAGAATGGTATGGCGAAATTTTTGATCTTTTAACAGAACGGGAATATTCTTTTGATTTTCCTGATATTGCAACATCTGAAGATATTTTTATCAGAACTTCCGTTGCTGCCCGATCTGAAAGTCCGAGTTATTTTAAAATTTATTCGGATAATAAATTGATCCAATCAATTTCGGTAAATAATATTCCTTCAGGAATTAATGGGGTTTATGCCATTAATGCAAGTTCTTCTACAAACTTTTCTGCAAATTCATCCAATGTAAATTTAAAAATATCTTACACCAAAACCACCACCGGATCAATAGGATGGCTAAACTTTTTTGAGTTGAATGTAATACGAAATTTAAAATTTAGTCAGGGTCAAATGTCTTTTCGTAATTATAATTGTGTTGGTAATGGAAATATTTCAAAATTTATCGTTTCTAATGCCGGAAGTATTCAGGATATTTGGAATGTTTCTGATCCGGCAAATATCACAAAAATAAATGCTACAATAACCGGAAATAAGTTAGAATATAAACTGCCAACCGATTCGCCTCTTGAATTTATTGCTTTTGACGGAACATCTTTTCACACGCTTGAGTTTGTCGAAAAGCTTGAAAATCAGAATTTACATGGATTAAGTCAAATAGATTTAGTTATTGTTTCGCACCCCGAATTTTATAACGAAGCTCAGCAATTGGCAGATTTTCATGTGGTTAATGATGGACTTTCAGTTTTTTTGACTACCCCCGAAATAATATATAATGAATTTTCTTCCGGAGCGCAAGATGTTTCTGCTATTCGTAATTTTATGCGGATGCTTTATGAAAATGCTGAAGTAGGAGAGGAGCCCAAGTACTTATTATTATACGGAGATGCTTCTTATGATTATAAAAACAGAATATCCGGAAATACCAATTTTGTACCTTCATGGGAATCCACTGAGTCTTTAAGTCCCACAAACTCTTATGTTACTGATGATTATTTTGGTTTGCTGGATCCTAACGAAGGAAATAATGCAACGGGAAATCTGGATATCGGAATTGGTAGAATACCTGTTTTTACAAGCGAACAGTCGAAGGCTGCTATCGAAAAAATATTCCATTATACGAGTAATTCTGATGATGTTAAAGGCAGTTGGCGAAACTATATAACTTTTATAGCTGATGATGAAGAAGGAAATATGCATTTAAATCAGGCAGAAGAACTTGCAGCTATTGTAGAAGATAATTTCTTTGATTACAATATTGATAAAATTTATTTGGATTCATATCCTCAGGTATCTACTCCCGGTGGTGAACGATATCCCGATGCCACCGAAGCCATTAATAAAAGAATTGAAAAAGGAACTTTGATTATTAATTACACCGGACATGGCGGAGAGCTTGGATGGGCACATGAAAGAGTTATCGAAAACTCTGATATAAATAGCTGGCGTAATTTTGATAAGCTCGCTGTTTTTATTACCGCAACTTGTGAGTTTAGCAGGTTTGACGACCCAAACAGAACTGCTGCCGGCGAATGGGTTTTCCTGAATCCTAATGGTGGGGCCATCTCAATGTTTACTACTTCGAGAGCAACATATTCTACACCAAATGTTACCTTAAATAAATGGATATATAAAACAGCTTTTAATCATCAAAATAATGTGTATCCCCGAATGGGTGATATTATTATGAATGCAAAAAATCAATCAGGATCAAATGTTAATGCAAGAAAATTCGTGTTGTTAGGTGATCCGGCTCTTACAATTGCATATCCAAATGATAGTGTAGCTACTCATAAAATTAACGGTCACGAAATAATCATTAATACCGATACTTTAAAAGCATTGTCTGAGGTAAATATTAGCGGATCTATTTATGATAATGCTGGCAATAAACTAACAAATTATAACGGGATTATTTTTCCAACTGTTTTTGATAAAGTATCGAAATTTTCAACTTATGGGCATGATCCGGGAAGTATAGCAGAGATTTTTTATCTGAGAAACAAAGTTTTATACAAAGGAAAAGCTGAAATCAAAAATGGTGATTTCTCATACACTTTTTTTGTTCCAAAAGATATTGCTTATAATTTTGGTTCGGGAAGAATTAGTTATTACGCCAAAAATGAAAATTCGGATGCTAATGGTTATTTTGAAGATTTTATTGTCGGTGGTTATAACCAAAATGCTGAAGAAGATATTTCAGGTCCACAAATTGATCTTTATATAAATAATACGGATTTTGTTTTTGGTGGTATTACTGATGAAAATCCTGTTATGTTTGCTAATGTGAGTGACGAACACGGCATAAATACCGTTGGGAATGGAATTGGACATGATATTGTTGCAATTCTTGATGATAATACCGATGAGCCTTATGTGTTGAACGATTACTATGAAGCAAATATAGGAGATTATACCAGCGGAACCATTACTTTTCCGTTCAGCGGCTTAAGCGAAGGAAGACATACTTTGTATTTAAAAGTGTGGGATGTTTATAATAATTCTTCTGAAACATATACAGAATTTGTAGTGAATAATTCTTCTGAGATAACAATTGAAAATTTGTATAATTATCCTAATCCTTTTATTAATGATACTTATTTTGTTTTTGAGCATAATCAACCGGATAGCGAACTTGAGATTCAAATTCAAATATTTTTACTTTCGGGGCAACTTGTAAAAACAATTAATGCATTTGTATTTACAAATGGTTACAGGTCTGAACCAATTTTATGGAACGGATTAGATAATAATGGAACCAGAGTTAAAAAAGGATTATATATTTATCGCTTGCTTGTGAGAAATTCAAAGGGGATAAATTCAGTCAAAAGGGCTAAACTTGTTATTATTTAACTTTGGTTGTAAGTTTGTAAAAAATATAGAATGAGAATTATAAGAATATTATTTCTTTTATTAATCCCACTTTTATCTTTTGGTAATACATCCGAAAAAGATATTACCCTAAAATGGAAAAAGTCGCAGAAAGTAAAAAATGCTTTAGGTGATTTTGAATATATTATGTCTTTTGATGGAGCTTTCTATGAGCTTAGTTTTGATAATCTACCTGCTTTTATCGAAAGATTTAGTTTAAATAATTATAATGATATTATTGAAGTTAGTTTGGAAAATAAAGTTTTTGCCAAACTGACAGATTTGGAAAATAATGCTATTTCTGATAAAGATTTTATTTTTCAAGATATTTCTGTTAATATTTTAAAAACTATTGATAGGAAAAAACCTTTCTCAAAAATTACTATTCTGCCGTTCAGAAAAAATTCTGAAAATGGAAATATTGAAAAACTTCTTTCTTTCAAAATGATAATAAACATCAGAGAAGGTAACGAAAATAATATTTTCAAAAGTACTGAACATACTTACGAATCTGTTCTTGCAAGTGGTGAATGGTTTAAGATCAGGGTTAATCAAAATGGGATTCATAAAATATCATACACCGATTTGCAAGAAATGGGAATTGATATTACCTCTGTCGATCCTCGAAATATTAGCCTTTTTGGTAATGGAAACGGCATGCTTGATGAAAGAAATTCTGTTGAAAGAATGGACGATCTGACAGAAAACTCAATTTTTATTTCAGGTGAAGATGATGGTAGCTTCGATCCGGATGATTATATATTATTTTATGGCGAACAAGCTATCCAATGGAAATATAATCCGTTTAAGGTAAAATTTGATCATATTACAAATCTTTATTCTGATTATACTTATTATTATTTTACTACAGATGCCGGAACAGGAAAACGTATTGAAGAAATAAATAATTCCTCACTCGAAGCAAATGAATTTGTTGATTCTTATGATGATTTTGTTTTACACCAATTGGAAAATAAGAGCTTGATAAATTCCGGAAAAGAATGGTATGGTGAAGAATTCTCAACTGATGATATTCAGAGCTTTAATTTTGATCTTTCAGGTATTAAAGTAGATGAAGAAGCAGAAATAGAAATTGGATTTGCAATTCGTTCAAATGACACAAGTTCGTTGAAAATATTTTGTAATGAAGAAAATATTGGATATGCTCGTTTAGGTCCTTCGCTGGGAACTTCAATATTTGCTTTGCCTGGTAATAAATCATTTGATTTTTATCCTGCATCTGATTTGGAAATCAATATTCAATTCAATCCGGTAGCTTTTGGTTCTACTTTTTGGCTTGACTATCTTGAAATAAATTTAATGCGTGATCTGGTTTTTGAAGCAGGTCAATTAGATTTTAGAAACACCCATACAATAGGAACCGGAAAAGTTACAGAATATTCAATTGCCGGAGTTACTACGCCACTCGAAGTTTGGGATGTTAGTAATAAGTTTGAAATTAAAAAAATTAATTTCGGAATAATCCAAAATGATACTTTTAGTTTTATTTCCGAAACAGATTCATTGCACCGGTTTATTGCTTTTGATGGAACTATATTTCAGGAGGTGGAATTTATCGGGAAAATAGAGAATCAAAACCTTCATTCATTTGATCCTGTTGACCTGATAATTGTTTCGCATCCCAAATTTTTACCTTTTGCAGAACAGTTAGCTGTTTTTCACGAAGAATCTGATAATTTATCATCAGTAGTTGTTACTACCGAACAGATATTTAATGAGTTTTCTTGTGGAACACCTGATCCTTCCGGTATTCGCGACTTTGTGAAAATGCTTTATGATAGGGCAGATTCAACCGAATTACCGAAGTATCTTTTATTATTTGGTGATGGTAATTTTGATCCAAAAAATCGCTCAGGCTCTTTTGAAAGTTATGTTCCGACTTTTCAATCTTCGGAATCATTAAAGATCACTGCTTCTTATGTTACTGATGATTTTTATGGACTTATGGATATTAATGAAGGAAGCAATGCTTATGGTTCTCTGGATATCGGAATTGGTAGGTTGTCAGTAAGCACTACAGAACAAGCATCTGCAGTGTTTGAAAAAATAATGAGTTATTGCGGAAAAAGAAATGCAGTATATGGCGATTGGCGCAATAAAATATGTTTTGTGGCAGATGATCAGGATAATAATCTTTATGTTAAACATGCGGAGAGATTAACGGAAATATTTGATACTGCTTATTTTGATTATAATTTGAATAAAATATATCTTGATGCTTTTGAACAAATTTCTATTCCAAGTGGGAAAAGATATCCTGAGGTGAATAAAGCAATCAATAAAATAATTGATGAAGGAGCATTGGTTATAAATTATACAGGACATGGCGGGGAACTTGGATGGTCGGACGAAAGAGTAGTTGATATACCTACAATCAATAGTTGGGATAATTTTGATAAACTTCCATTTTTTCTTACAGCTACTTGTGAATTTAGCCGTTTTGATAATCCTGAATTATTGTCCGGTGGCGAATGTTTATTCCTTAATCCGAATGGTGGAGCTATTGCAATGCTTACAACTACCCGTTTATCGTATGCTCAGACAAATTTTGTTCTAAATCGGAAGTTTAATTTGAATTTCTTTAAAAAAGAAAATGGTGAGTATCTTAGACTTGGTGACTTGGTTAGGATAGCTAAAACCCCTTCAAATACTAATATCAGGAATTTTGTACTTCTTGGCGATCCTGCTTTAAAATTAGCTTATCCTGATTATAAAATTACTACATCAAGCATAATAATAGAAAATGCTACATCAGGAAATGATACAATAAATTCAAAAGATAAAGTAACTATTACCGGTTATATTAATTATGAAAACGGAGAATATGTGTCAAATTTCAATGGTGTTATTTACACAAAAATATTTGATAAAGCTATTGAAAATATTACTCTTGGAAATGATCCGAATAGTTATCCGAAAATATTTGAAACTCGTGAAGTTGTTTTGAATAAATCTAAGGCTTCTGTTGTGAACGGAGAATTTAGTTTTAGTTTTTATATCCCTAAAGATATAAATTTTGAATATGGTAACGGAAAAATAAGTTACTATGCTTATGATACTGTTACTTATGAAGATGCTAATGGATATGAGGATGTTATTATCGGTGGTTTAAATAATTCGGTAAGTGATAATAATGGACCGGAAATTAAACTTTTTTTGAATGATACCGGTTTTAATTCAGGGGATATTGTTGTAAAAGAATCCTTGTTGCTCGTTGATCTGTTTGATGAACAGGGTGTTAATTTTACCGGAAACGGAATTGGTCATGATATTGTTGTAGTTATCGACAATGATAATTCAAAATCAGTAGTATTGAATAAATATTTTGAACCTACTTTGAATGATTTTCGCTCAGGAAAAATAAGTTTTGAACTTGATGATTTGAGTTTCGGATATCATAATTTAAAACTTAAAGCATGGGATGTCTTTAATAATTCATCAGAAGCTTCAATTGATTTTTATGTTAATGGATATTCTTCTCATAGTTTAAGTAATGTAATTAATTTCCCTAATCCGTTTAATGAGGGAACATATTTCAGTTTCGATCATGATTTTAAGGATGTAAGCCTTAATGTTCAAATACTGATCTTTAATGCACATGGCAAAATTATAAGATCATTAAACAGTAAAGTCAATTCTTATGGAAATACTATAGTTCCAATTTACTGGAATGGCTTGGATGAGAATGGAAGTATTGTAAAAAGCGGAGTTTATATCTACAAGTTTTTGGTTTCTGATAAGAATGATCTTATTGTTGATGGAACCGGAAAATTGGTTATAATCAGATAACAATATAAATAATAAATAATCGTTATATTTGCTCACTTATTTAAAAATCTTATTTTATTAAACTTATGAAAATCAAATTAGTTTCTATTGTTATTTTGATGATTGTTGTTCTTAATACCAATGCACAAAATACAAATACATGGCTGGGGCAAGATCCTATAAATACTATTACTACTTCAGTTCCTTTTCTTATGATTGCCCCTGATGCAAGAAGCGGAGCTATGGGAGATGCCGGTGTTTCATCTACCCCTGATGCAAGTTCAATGCACTGGAATCCTGCGAAGTATGCTTTTATTGATGACGATATTGGATTCTCGGTTTCATATAGTCCATGGTTAAGAAAACTGGTTAATGATATTAATCTGGCTTATGTTACAGGATATAAACGTATTGATGATGAGCAAGTTATTGCTGCTTCATTATTGTATTTCTCTTTAGGAGGTATTCAATTTACAGATAATCAGGGAGGAAGTTTGGGAGAATATTACCCGAATGAGTTTGCTGTTGATGTAACTTATTCAAGAAAACTTTCAACAAACCTTTCCGGTGCTGTTGCCACCAGATTTATTTATTCAAATTTAACTATGGGACAATATGTACAAGGACTTCAAACACGTCCGGGAACTTCAATTGCTGCCGATGTTGCAGTTTACTGGAATAAGGATATTTCGTTTGCAGATGTTGAAGGTAATCTTGCCTGGGGTGTGAATATTTCAAATATTGGAGCTAAAATTTCATACACTGATAATACTACAAAAGATTTTATACCAACTAATTTAAGATTCGGACCATCGCTTACAGTTGACCTTGATGAATTCAATTCTGTGTCTTTTATGGTTGATATTAATAAACTGCTTGTGCCTACACCACCGGTTTATCAACTAAACGACTCAACCGGTCAGCAAGTAATTGGTCCTGATGGCAGACCTGTTATATTTAGTGGTATGGATCCTGAAGTTTCAGTTGTAACAGGAATGCTTCAGTCATTTTATGATGCCCCTGACGGCTTTAGTGAAGAAATGAGCGAATTTAGTTATTCAGTAGGTGTTGAATATTGGTATGATAAACAATTTGCTCTCAGAGGTGGGTTTTTCTATGAAGATAAAACCAAAGGAAACAGAAAATATTTTACCCTCGGTGCAGGTCTTAAATATAATGTTTTTGGATTAGATTTTGCTTATCTTATTCCTATTGATCAGCAAAATCCACTTGAAAATACACTTAGATTTTCATTGTTATTTGATTTTGATGCTTTTAGTAACCAAAATAATAAATAATGATATTCAAAGTTGGAATTGGATATGATGTTCACAGACTGAAAGAAGGTCCTGATTTTTATCTTGGCGGAATTAAAATAAATCATACCAAAGGTGCTGTAGGACATTCTGATGCCGATACACTAATACATGCAATATGTGATGCACTGCTTGGTGCTGCTAATTTAGGTGATATTGGAAAACATTTTCCCGATACTTCCAAAGAATTTCTGGGGATAGATAGCAAAATACTCCTAAAGAAAGTTGTCGGGATAATTTCTGAAAAAGGATATTCTATTGGAAATATTGATTCCACAATTGTGCTTCAAAACCCCAAAATTTCTGAATATATTCCCCGAATGAAAAAAGTTTTGGCTGCTACCATGAAAATAAATATTGATGATATCTCAGTGAAAGCTACTACAACAGAAAACCTTGGTTATATCGGCAGGGAAGAAGGTGTTGCTGCACAGGCGGTTGTTTTGTTGTTTAATTCAAATGATCAAATGCCTAAATGATTAAATTCTCATTAAAATTAATAAGCTGAAGTTTTTTCGTTGCTCTTGTTGTAGCAGTATATAGCCATCTTAAATATTCCTTGTCAATCATATCATCACGAAGGTATCCTTGGTCAATAAAAACAGATTTCCACTGACCTCCCTGAGTTTTGTGACAAGTAAGTGCGTAAGCAAATTTTATTTGCAAAGCATTAAAGAAAGGACTGTTTTTAACTTTTTCAATACGATTGCGTTTGCGTGGAAGGTCTTCATGATCTTTCAGTATTTCCTCAAATAATTTCCGGTTGTCGTTAAATGATAAAGAAGGAGTTTCGGAGGTAAGTGTGTTAAGCATTATTTTCAGGTCAATTTCCTTTTCATCCGGATAATCCACAAAACGAACCGAAACATCAGCAAAACGAAATCCGTAAAGTTCTTCGTATTTATATATTCTCAGAAGCTCAATTATGTCACCGTTTGCAATAAAACCTGCTTTTGAATTAGAGTCTAACCAAAAATAATTATTTCTTACAACCATTAAAAGATCTCCCGCCGAAATTTCTTCTTCGCGAAAAAGTATCCTGTTCCTTATTTCCTGATTATAAATATTTGCCCGTTTATTTGAGCGTGTGATTATTATAGTGCTTTCTTCACCATATTCTGAATATGAATTATATATTTCATCCTGAAGTTCCAATCCGTTAATATTGAATACATCATCACAATCTTCAGTTGAAAATAATGGAATATCATATTTTTCTAAATTTATTTTTTTTCGCAATGAAGTGGCATTTGCAAGTATTCCTGATTGTAGCGATTGTCTTACAACTTCTTTTAATTCGAAGGAATATATTTTAAAGGGATAAATATTTTTTAGAAGATTAGTATCCAATGCAGGGCTAATATCTGAACCAACCGGAGGTAATTGTGCAGTATCACCAATCAAAATCAATCTGCAATTTTCTTTATTATAAACATATTGGATCAGGTCGTTTAAAAGGTCTCGCATGCTAAACAGACTGTGATTGCCTGATGCGGATGCATCAGGTATCATTGATGCCTCATCTACAATAAATATTGTGTTTTTATGTAAGTTGTCCTGAAGTTTTAAAATTACTGTTCCGTCGCTGCCTGTTTGTGGGCGGTATATTTTTTTATGAATAGTAAAAGCTTTTTTTCCTGAATATGATGAAAGTACTTTTGCTGCTCTGCCTGTTGGAGCAAGTAAAACTGATTTTATATTTAATTGAGGTAATATTTTAACGAGTGAACTGACAATTGTTGTTTTTCCTGTTCCGGCATATCCCTTGATCTGAAAAAGACTTTTTTCATCCTTATCAAGAATAAATTCTGAAAGCTTATGGCTAAGACTTTCCTGTCCTGAAGTAAGATTATAAGGAAATTGCTTTTTAATAAGATTTGATATACCGTTTACATTCATGTATTTATGTAGTTAATATGTTTTTTCCATGATTTTATTTTGTACAATTTCGTTGCATAAAGCAAAATAAATAAATAACAAGGAATTAATACCCAATAAGCCAATTGAGAGTTATAAACATCAGCAAGTTTTCCCCAAACCAAAGGTAGAATTGCACCACCGGCAATTGCCATTATCAATAATGCAGAACCGGTTTTTATAAATTTACCCAGATTATGTAGCGCAAGAGGCCAGATTGCAGGCCAAACCAAAGCATTAGCCAAACCAAGTAGTGCGATCAATGTTACAGAAACCATTGGAGGTGTATAAATCGCTGCTATTGAAAAGACAATTCCCAAAATCGCAGAAATTTTCAAAGCTGTTCGCTGGCTAATAACTTTTGGAATAAAAATAATACCAATAATATAACCTACAATCATTGCTGCCAGAGTTAATGAAGTAAATATTTTTGCTGTGCTTATCGAAATCCCAAGTGATATACCGTAACGAATAATTGTGTCGCCGGCAATTACTTCGGCTCCAACATAAAAGAATAATGCCACTACACCTAAAATCAAATGTGGGAATTGGAGAATGTTTGATTTTGTTGAAACAGAATCATCAATGCTTTCGTCTTCTTCATCTTCAATTTCCGGCAAGGGAGAAAAACGGATCATCAAACCAAGTAAGACCAATATCACCGACATTACAAGATAGGGTGCAATTACTCTTGTTGCAAGACCATCGAGTGCAATAATTTTTGCTGTTTCGTCCATAGTCTTTAAACTTTCAACAAAAGCATCGCCATCGCTTAATATAAAATAAGCAAGAATTAAAGGTGCAATTGCTCCGGCTACTTTATTGCAGATTCCCATTATGCTTATCCTTTTAGCTGCCGATTCGATTGGTCCAATTATGGTAATGTACGGATTGGAAGCTGTTTGAAGAATTGCTAACCCTGTACCCATAACAAATAATCCAATCAAAAATAACCAATAAGCACGTGCCATTGCTGCCGGAATAAATAAAAAAGTTCCGGCTGCCATTACAAGCAATCCTACCATCATTCCGTTTTTAAATCCGGTTTTTTTCAAAATCCATGACGATGGCAAAGCCATCACGGTATATGAAATATAAAAAGCAAATGCCACGAACAAAGCCTGGAAGGTTGTAAGCTCACAAGCAATTTGCAGGTAAGGAATTAAGATTCCATTCAGCCATGTTACAAATCCGAAGATAAAAAATAATATTCCGATGATTGTAATTGATAATACGTAGCCTTTACGTTTTGGGGATTTTCTTTTTGTAATAGTTTCCGACATAATTAATATGATTTTTCCGGTAAAAGTAATATTTAAACAGAATATGGGAAAAGGAAAAAAAATGTAAAAATGGAGTGTTGGAGTATCAAATATCAAGTATTTTGGATACTTACAACAAATTACAATGAATTACAACAAATTACCACTAATTAGAGTCTGTCTATAAAGTCTAAAATACTGTAAATATATATGTTAAAAGGGTTGTTAATAAAAATACTTTTTGTACCTTTAAGAAAAATATGAGTTATGAAATTATTTTCTGATTTAACATTAAAATTTGAACAAG
>DAOVNY010000185.1 GCA_030630005.1 Bacteroidales bacterium
ACTTTAGCAAAAAAAATCTCAACAAAAGAAGAACTTTTTAATACTAACATCGTAAAAATCGTAATCGGCAAAAACAATAAAGCGATTTTTTTTAGCAGACAGCCTATTCCTTTTATCAGAAATTGGGAAAAAGAAAACTGGCTGGACAAACATGATTTCTATAAACATATTGGGATATATGCATACAGGACTGATGTTTTGGCTGAAATAACAAAACTCAAAGAATCGTCACTTGAAATTGCCGAATCACTGGAGCAATTAAGATGGTTGGAAAATGCTTATGAAATTGATGTAATGCTTACAAACATTGAAAGTGTGGGAATTGACAGCCCTGATGATCTGAAAAAAATCAATAATAATTTTTGAGTTTATTATAAAAATATTAATTTAGCAATTGGAAGAATAATTAATAATGAAAATATCAAAATACATAAGTGAACTTTTATTTGAATACGAATGTATTGTAATTCCCGGTCTTGGCGGTTTTATTACAAATGATATTCCGGCAAAGATCCAAAATGATCAAAGGACATTTATTCCTCCTTCCAAAAAAATTGTTTTTAATGCTTTCCTAAAAACCAATGACGGACTTCTTATAAATCAGATTGCTAAAGTAGAAAATATTTCATACTCCGATTCTAAACACAAAGTTGAAAGTTTTGTTAATAAATGTTTTAAAGCATTAAATGAAGGTAAGAAAATCAACTTCCAAAAAGTAGGAATTTTATTTTTTGATAACGAAAAAAATATTCAGTTTGACCCTGATGTCAATCAAAACTACCTTGCCGAATCTTATGGAATGTCAAGCTTTATTTCTCCTCCCATAAGACGTGAGACCACCCGTCATATAATCGAAAAGAAATTTATTGACCGTAAACCAAAACAAAAAACACAGGTTCAACAAAAAGAAAATCAAAAAACAGAACAAGAATACAAACCGCTGTCATCACCAAAGGTAAAGCGTCCCCGATACATAAACATCAATATTTTTACTTTACTGATAATTGCAGGAATGATTTATCTCGGAATAAAAAATCCTGCTAAAGTCGAAAGTTTGTACAATAATTATTCAAATTTTGTTCCTTTCTTCTTTCAAACACCTAATGAATTTGTTGTTGAAAATATCGAGAATATCCCATTGAATAAGATTTTTTCAAATACAAGTGTTCAGAAAGAGAAAATTTTAGAAACAATGGAGGCAGTTAGTAATAATATCTCCTCCGAAACAGAAAAACCTGAAACAAGTGAAGCAGAAATTGCAAAAGTATTGCCCGTAAAAAAAGAACCTTCAGCAACAGAAAAACCTATAATAACCAAATCTGTGGAACCTGAAGTAAAAATCCCTGAGCTTGTTAATGTCCCTATATCAAAAAAACATTTTATCATTGCCGGATCATTTAAGGAATTGGTAAATGCAAAAAAACTTATCAGTAAATTAAATAATAAAGGTTATAATTCTAAAATTATCGGGCAAAACAAATATGGTATGTACAGAGTTAGTTTTTTAGAATTCAGCTCATTACCCGAAGCACGTAAACAACTTGCAGTTATCAAAAAAGATGAAAATGAAGCTGCATGGATCTGTTCAAAATAATTTCTTTCTTCACAATTTTTTCAATAATTTTGCCATAAGTTTAAGACTGCTTTTCTATGGGAAAAAATAAGTTACAGCACTATAAAGATATCGAATCTTACGATAATCTTTTTCAGTATTCTTATGAAGAAATCATAAAAGGCTTTCCATTAAAAGGAAAATGGAAAAAAGATTATTTCCGTAATGACAAACCGATAACATTAGAATTGGGATGTGGAAAAGGTGAATACACACTTGGATTAGCAAGAAAATACCCCGATAAAAATTTTATCGGAATTGATATAAAAGGAGCAAGATTGTGGCGTGGGTGCAAAACAGCTCTTGAGGAAAAAATAAAAAACATTGCATTTATTCGCACCCGTATCGAACTAATCGAAGAATATTTTAGTGAAGGTGAAATTGATGAAATTTGGATCACCTTTCCCGACCCACATCCTAAAACTCCACGTACAAGAAAACGCCTGATGTATCCACGATTTCTTGAGATGTACAAAAATATTCTTGCAAAGGGAGGTATAATACACCTTAAAACTGATAATCAAATGCTCTTTGATTACACCTACGAATTGCTTAATGAATTGAATTTGGAAATCATTTTTCACACAAGAGACCTTTATAATTCCGGTATTGATGATGATATTTTATCAATTAAAACATTTTATGAAAAAAAATTTCTTAAAAAAAACATTCCTATAAAATATCTAAAATTCAGAATTGACAATGTCAAATGAACCTTCTTTCTTTGAAAAAGTTTATCAGGTAGCCAAACTCATTCCGTACGGAAAAGTGACTACTTACGGTGCTATTGCAGAATATCTCGGCACAAAAGGCTCGGCAAGAATGGTTGGTTGGGCTATGAATAAATCCCTTTCCTTTCCGGAAGAAATACCAGCTCACAGGGTTGTAAACAGAAATGGAATGTTAAGCGGAAAACATTATTTTGGCAATCCGAATATTATGCAACAACTTTTGGAAAATGAAGGAATAAAAGTTAAAGATGACAAAATTATTGATTTTAAGAAATATTTTTGGAATCCAATATCTTTATTAAAGTGATGTAGAAAAGAATAATAGTAATTGGTTTTAATTGATGGTAATTGGTTGTAATTAATGGTAATTGGTTGTAATTAATTGTAATTAATGGTAATTTATTGTAATTCCACTATTCCATTACTGAGCCCACTTCGAAAAGTCAAAAAAAAGAAAAAAAGAAAAATTGCCACGAAGACACTAAGACACCAAGATACACAAAGAACACACAATCAATATAATAAACTTTGTGAATTCTTTGAGTCTTTGGGTCTTTGTGGCTAAAATTACTTTTCGGAGCGGACTCATTACTCCATCACTCCATCACTCCATTATTCCTTTATTTCCCATATTCCCCTTAAAATATTGTAGATTTTTTTAAAATATTTATCATCAATTAAAAAATATATACTATTTTTACACAATCTAAATAATAATAAATTTATTGAAATGAAATACACCAAAGAACAAGTAACAGAGGCACTTAAGCAAGTTTTATATTTTCCGAAAGGTGATAATATTATCTCTCTTAAAATGGTTGAAGACATAAAAATTGACGGAAAAAACATTAATGTAACAATTGTTTTCCCAAAACCAAGCGACCCTGCTGTTAATATTGTTATTAATACAATAAAAAGCGAGATACAAAAAACAATAGATAAAAAGGCTATTGTAACTGTTACTCAAAAAAGTGAAAGCAAAGAAGAAAATTCTCTTGCAGGAGTTAAAAAAATCATTGCAGTTGCATCAGGCAAAGGCGGAGTAGGGAAATCTACTGTAGCAGTCAATCTGGCAATCGCATTATCAAAAACCGGTGCAAAAGTCGGATTGCTTGATACTGACATTTACGGACCATCAATTCCAATAATGTTTGGTCTGGAAAATGCAAGACCAGAAGTAATTAATAAAAATGGAAAACATAAAGTTATACCAATTAAAAAGTATGGTATTCACCTTCTTTCTATTGGTTTCTTTGTTGATCCGGAGCAAGCACTGATCTGGAGGGGACCTATGGCAACCAACGCACTCAATCAATTATTTAATGATGCAGAATGGGGTGAACTTGATTTTCTTGTTTTAGACCTTCCTCCCGGAACAGGTGATATTCATCTTACTTTGGCTCAATCTTATCCCGTTGACGGTGTGGTTATAGTTACAACTCCTCAAAAAGTAGCAATGGCAGATGTGCAAAAAGCTGTTACAATGTTCAATCAGGATAAAATTAAAATTCCAATATTTGGTCTTGTTGAAAACATGTCATACTTTACACCGGCAGAATTACCGGATAATAAATATTTTATCTTCGGGAAAAGTTACAGCAGAAGTTTTTGTGAGAAAGTTAACATTCGGTTCCTCGGTCAAATACCAATTGTTCAGAGTATAGCCGAGTCAGGAGACTCAGGCAACCCTATTGTTCTGGATGAAAATTCACCGGTTAATAAAGCATTTGTTGATCTTGCCGATAACATTATGAATTCTGAAATTTTGTCTAAATAATAATTATTATTTTTTAAATCATTTAACTATTTTTGACCAATTAAAAATCATACACTATGAGTAAAGAAAATACAAGAGAAGAACTGACAACCAAAGTTAAAAATATAATTGAACAGATAAGACCATATTTACAACAAGACGGTGGTGATATCAAATTTATTGAAATTACAGATGATAATATTGTAAACGTTGAATTACAAGGCGCATGTGGCACTTGTCCATATAGCACTATGACCTTGAAGAACGGAGTTGAAGCATCTGTAAAAAAAGCCCTTCCTGAAATCAAATCAGTTGAAGCAATAAATTTGAATCAATAGTATTTAGTGGGATAAATATTTCGCAACTATTGGAATTCTCCTACCCATACCAAATGCTTTTGGGGAAACCCTTAAAATTGGTGGTGTTTGATATCTTTTATACTCGTTTGTATTTACAAGTTTAAGGGTTTTTTTCACTATCTGTTCATCAAAACCCTGAGCAATAATTTCTTTAGGGCCATTACGTAATTCAA
>DAOVNY010000228.1 GCA_030630005.1 Bacteroidales bacterium
ATTGTTGCTGAAGCCGGTCAACCCGGAACTGTAACCATAGCCACTAACATGGCAGGTAGAGGAACCGATATAAAATTAACTCCTGAGGTAGTTGAAGCAGGCGGGCTTGCAATTATCGGTACCGAAAGGCATGAATCCCGTCGTGTTGATCGCCAGCTGAGAGGTCGTTCGGGACGACAAGGTGATCCTGGCAGTTCACAGTTTTTTGTTTCTCTGGAAGATGATCTAATGCGTATGTTCGGTTCATCTCGGATTGCCGGAATAATGGACAAACTGGGACTAAAAGAAGGAGAAGTTATACAACATTCAATGATCTCAAAATCCATTGAAAGAGCGCAAAGAAAAGTTGAAGAAAATAACTTTGGAATCCGTAAACGTTTGCTTGAATACGATGATGTGATGAATGCCCAAAGAGAGGTTATTTACAAAAAAAGAAAACATGCACTTCATGGAGACAGGCTTGCCGTTGATATTTCAAATATGATATACGATGTGTGTGAAAAAATAGCCGTCGATTACCAGGAGCAAAGAGATTTTGAAGGTTTTAAAATGGAACTGCTCCGAACTTTGGCAATAGAAACTCCATATAACGAAAAAGAATTCTTTGAAACAAATTCAGAGCAGATAATAGAAAAACTTTTTCATACGGTTTATCAAAATTACCAGAATAAATCGGAGATGATAGCAAAAAAAACTTATCCTGTTATTAAAGATGTTTTTGAAAGAAATTCGCCTTATGAGAATATTGCCATACCTATTACCGATGGCTCGAAAAAAATGCAGGCAGTTGCCAACCTGCAAAGAGCTTATGACGATAAAGGCAAAGAAGTAATTCTGTCAATTGAAAAAGGAATTACTCTTGGAACTATTGATAATTCGTGGAAAGACCATCTTCGCGAAATGGATGAGCTAAAACAGTCGGTACAAAATGCTACATACGAACAGAAAGATCCGTTACTTATCTATAAATTCGAATCATTTGAATTATTTAAAACTATGCTTCATGAAATCAATGATAGTGTTAGTTCCTTTTTGATAAAAGCAGATATTCCATTACAGGATCCTGATAATGTCAGAGAAGCACAAGCACCTCGCGGACTTGATATGAGCAAGATGAAAGAAGAAAGAACAGATCTTTTATCACAGGCATACAGCGATACACAGGATGATCAAAAGTCGCAACCGGTAAAGGTTACAAAAAAAATTGGCAGAAACGAAAAGGTAAAAGTGAGATATAAAGACGGACGGGAAATTGAAAAGAAATACAAACTTATTGAACACGAAGTACAGAAAGGATTATGTCAAATTGTAAAATAATTTTTGTACTTTTAGGGCGTTCATGATTTTCACTTTTTGCGAAAAATAAAAGAGGTACTAATGAAATCAAAATTCATCATATATATTGTTATCTTATTCAGTTTCATAATGATTTTTGATTCATGTTTTAAAGATCCTATAGAAACTGAAATTCCCGTTTATTCAAATTTTAAGGATATTATTTACCCACCCGATACTTTTCAGGTTGTTTATAATTTAAATACATATATCGACTACTATGCAAGGATAAAATTCGATACAAATGGTGTATGGAAAATTCAAAAAGTAACAGCATTCAGCACACAATTTTGGGCAGAACGACAATATAATGAAGACTCCGTTAATTCAATAATTATATACGATAGCATTTATTTAGGTCTTGAAGGGAAAATATTTTATGATTTTTATGCAAATAATAACAGTTTTCCCGAAGCAAGAAATTTTTTCGTAAGATTTGAGAAATCACCATTTAATTATGAAACCTTTTCTCCGAAGTTGTAATTCTGTTTGCAAATTCTTTTAACTGTATTTATTGATATTTCTTTCCGCATTTCTCTATCTTCGATATTTTTATCAAAAAAATACTTACTTTTGAATCTTTAAAAAAATGATTTACCATGCAATATAAAAGAATTCTATTAAAACTTAGCGGAGAAGCGCTAATGGGAAATAAGCAATACGGGATTGATCCTGTACAACTTGAAGATTACGCCAAGGAAATAAAATCAGCCGTTGATAAAAATGTTCAAATCGCAATTGTAATTGGAGGTGGCAATATTTTTAGGGGATTGCAAGGTGCAACAGAAGGAATGGATCGCGTACAAGGTGATTACATGGGAATGCTGGCAACAGTGATAAATAGTATGGCTCTTCAGTCAGCAATTGAGAAGAAGGGAATTAAAACAAAACTTTTTTCCGGCATTGCTGTTGATCCGGTCGCAGAATTAATGAGTGGACGAAAAGCAATTCAGCAGCTTGAAGAAGGTAAAGTTGTAATTATTTCGGGAGGAACAGGAAATCCGTTTTTTACAACTGATACTGCTTCGGTATTAAGAGCTGTTGAAATAAATGCAGACATCATTTTAAAAGGTACACGGGTTGACGGAGTTTACTCAGCCGATCCTGAAAAAGACAAAAATGCTATTAAATATGACAAACTTACTTTTGACGAAGCATATAATAAAAATTTGAAAATTATGGACTTGACTGCCTTTACACTCTGTAAAGAAAACAATATCCCTATTCTGGTTTTCGATATGAATGTAAAAGGTAATCTTATAAAAGTTCTTGACGGAAAAAATATTGGAACTATAGTTACTGTATAAGACAAATTAAGCCTGAAATAATTTTTATTTAAAAAATATTATATTTGCATTTAACATTTACTTAAAACAAATAATAATGACCGAAGAAGCTGAAATGTGTCTTGACGAAGCAAAAGAAAGCATGGAAAATGCTATCACACATTTAGAAAAAACATTTCACAAGATAAGGACAGGTAAAGCCAGTCCATCAATGCTCGACGGAGTAATGATAGATTATTACGGAACAAAAACTCCTATTGATCAAACTGCAAATATCAATACACCCGATCCAAGACAAATAATAATTCAACCATGGGATAAAAGTATTATAATTGAA
>DAOVNY010000032.1 GCA_030630005.1 Bacteroidales bacterium
CGATACAAAAAAATGGTGGAACTCCAGTCGGGGTTTCCGCACGGTTACCAACGAAGCACTTGCATATTTATATATTAAACTGTTCTTTTTTCCTGATAATGTAAAAAAATTAAATCAAATTATTGAAGGGTATTATATTGACGAAATAAATGAACACAGAAGGTCAATATTTCTTGAATTCAAAAATCAGGATACTTCTCCCCTTATTCCAGAACAAATCGAAACTTTTACAGGATTGAATTATTTTGAAATTGACCATGGTTATAAAATAAAAGGAATTTTTAGTGTTGATACTTCTACAAGTATTTTTAAAATGAAGACAAGTACTGATCGTCTTCCCGAGTATAGAAAATACGGATCAATTAAATTCGATATTGACACAAGCTGTTTATCGTTAAATGTTTATCAAAACATCGACCTTATAAAAAAACCCGGATTTGAAGACTATCTGTTTATTCCTTTCCGTGATTCTACTTCCGGTGAAGAAAGCTATGGTGAGGGTAGATATCTTGATTTTCGTATTCCAAAAACCGATACTATTATTATTGATTTTAATTTAGCATATAATCCATATTGTGCTTATAATCATAAATATTCCTGCCCAATTCCTCCTGATGAAAACACACTTGATATCAGGATAATTGCAGGAGAAAAGAAATTCGATTAATAATTTATACATTTGCTATAAATTAACTTATTGAATACATGCTTCAAAATATTAACTAATGAATAAAGAAAATACCAAACTTAATATCTCGCTTTTATACATAGAAGACGAAAAGATACTCAGAACTGTTTATCAGGAAATCCTGACAAGAAGAGTAGAAACTTTATATATTGCTAAGGATGGTGAAGATGGATACAATAAATACAAACAATACAAACCCGACCTTATACTTACCGATATCAAAATGCCTAAAATGAACGGGCTGGAATTGACAAAGAAAATCAAAGAAGAAGATAATAATATCCGGATTATAATTATGTCGGCATACGGGCAACCTGAATTCTTTATGGAAGCCATTGATCTTGGGGTAAAAGGGTTCCTTCTAAAACCTGTTAAAAACGAGAAACTCTTTTCCATAATTAATGAAATGTCAAAAGAAATTCTTCTTGAAAAAAACTATAAGATACAAAAAGAAAAACAAATTAGAGCAGAAAATGACTTAAAAAGAAGTGAGGCAATTCTAAGATCTGTTAGTTATGCTGCCGAACAATTTTTAAAATTAAATTTCGGTGAAGAAAGTATCTCCATGGTATTAAAACATATGGGAATTTCGATGCAGGTAAGTCGTGTTTATATTTTCGAAAATCATTATAATGATAAAAACGAACTTCTAACAAGTCAAAAAAATGAATGGATAAATAAAAATATTGAACCACAGATAGACAACCCTGAATTACAAAATATTTCGCTTATAGAAATAGGCTTTGAGAGATGGGAAAACAGTTTTAGAAATGAAAAACCGATACATGGATTGATTAAAGATTTCCCTGAAAATGAACAGTCGATTTTGTTATCACAGAATATAAAATCATTAATTACTGTTCCTATTTTTGTAAATACTAATTTGTGGGGGTTTATTGGTTTTGACGACTGTGAAAATGAAAGAATATGGTCACCCTCTGAGATAAAAGCCTTATCTGCTGCTGCAAATATTTTAGGGTCCGCAATTTACAGAAATCAAGTCGAAATAATACTACATGGACTGAATGTTAATCTTGAACAAAAGGTTAAAGAAAGAACTAAAAAATTGCAAAAAGAAATAAATGAAAGAATTATTGCCGAAAAAATGCTTTCGGAAAGCGAAGAAAAATACCGGCAAATATTTGAAAATGCAAATGATGGTATTCTTTTATCTGTTAATGGACTTGTAAAAATTGTAAATCCAAAACTTGTTGAATTAACAAGTCTCCTCCCAAAAGAAAGTATTGGTAAAGAATTTATTAATTCTATTCATCCGGATTTCAAAGAATTAGTGATTACAAACCACTTCAAACGTCTTAAGGGTGAATATGTTCCGGAAAGATATGATATTCAAATTATAAAAAAATCAGGGGAACCTTTATGGGTTGAGATTAAATCAAATTTAATTACTTGGGATAACAGCCCTGCAGTTCTGAGTTTCGTTACCGATATCTCGGAAAGAAAACGAGCAAGCCAAGAATTAAAATTATTAAATATACATCTTGAAAAGAGAGTAAAAGAAGAATTATCAAAAAGAGAGAAACAACAAAGCTTGCTTATCCAGAAAACAAAACTCGAATCACTTGGTGAACTTGCTGCCGGAATTGCTCACGAAATAAATCAACCTCTTGGAGGTATTTCCATGGGTTTGGAAAATATATTGTTTAAATTATCCGAAAATGAGGTCAGTCCTCAATATATTAAAAATAAATTCAGTCACTTATTTAATGATATCGAAAGAATTAGAAAAATAATTGATCATGTCAGGATTTTTTCTCGTGATCAGCAAACAAGCGAATTTAAAAAGATTGATTTGAATAAGACTATCCATAACGCCTTATCAATGATTAACAAACAATATATAAGCCATAATATTGAAATTGTTTTACATTTAGAAAAGGGTTGTTTTGTTTTTGGAAACACACACAAGCTCGAACAAGTATTTCTCAACCTGCTTTCGAATTCCAAACATGCCATCGACAAAAAGAAAAAAACTAATCATAATATCAACTATCAAAAACAAATAACAATAAGTTCAAATTGTAACAAAAACAAAGTTGTAATAAGTTTTGAAGATAACGGAATCGGAATTTCTGAAGAAAAAATCGACAACATTTTCGATCCCTTTTTTACTACAAAATCATCAAAAGCGGGAACAGGTCTTGGATTATCAATAAGTTATGGTATTATTAACGAAATGGGTGGTGAAATAAATGTTGAAAGTGAAGAAAATATTTCTACAAAAATTATTATTTCATTGCCAATATTCGAAAAAGTAAAATAACATTACACTAATTATTTATAATAGGAAATTATGATTCTACTACAAATTTAATGGATAATGGATAATGGATTAATGATAAAATGATTAAATGATTAAATTAATTAAAATTGAGAATTATGACAGAAAAAAATATTTATTAAAAAATTAAAAAAAGAACCAAAAAATTTGTATTCTTGCAGAAGAAGCTGATGAATCATAATATTGGTTAGAGATAATTAATGAAGCTAATTTGTTTATTTAATCATTTAATCATTTAATCATTTACGCATTTTCACTAAAATTACAGTAGAACCGAAATTATTAATAGTATTAAATATGAATAAGCTGATAGTATTAGTACTGGATGACGAAAAGCGTGTAAGAGACGAAATTGAAGAATTTTTGATTGGAAGAAAATTTAAAGTTTTTAAAGCCGGACTTCCTTCCGAAGCTTTTGAAATTTTGAAGAAGCGAAAGATCGATATTGTAATCCTTGATATAAAATTACCTGAGATGGACGGTATTCAGGTGCTGGATGAAATTAAAAGCCAATATCCTGAAATGGAGGTGATAATGATTTCGGGACATGGAGATATGACAACAGTAATTGATGCAATGCGCAATGGAGCTTCAGATTATTTTCAAAAACCTTTCAGGCTATTAGAAATAAATAGTGCTATTGAAAGAACCAAACGCTTTATTGAACTTAATAAGAAATTTAAGGAATACAAACAAAGTTATGACATTCTCTCAAAAGAACTCCAGAAAGATATTGGACACCGTTTACTTGGCTCAAGCAAAGCAATTAAAGATACGGTAAATTTAATGACTAAAGTTGCAAAAGCAGATACAACCTCAGTTTTGATAACCGGAGAAAGCGGAACAGGAAAAGAACTTATTGCACGCGGCACCCACTATCTGAGCGACAGAAATAAACAATTTTTTTATTCGGTGAATTGCTCGGCTATACCCGAATCACTTTTCGAAAGTGAGTTCTTCGGGCATAAAAAAGGCTCATTTACCGGAGCTACCGAAGATAAAATCGGATGGTTTGAAATTGCTAATAACGGCACTCTTTTTCTTGACGAGATAAGCGATATGCCACTAAACCAGCAAGCTAAACTACTTCGTGTTCTTGAAGATAAAAAAGTGAGTAAAGTAGGTTCTCACACTGCTAAAAGTGTGAATGTGAGAGTTATTGCTGCATCCAATCAAAATCTCGAAAAAATGGTTGTAGAAAAAAAATTCAGAGAAGATCTTTATCACCGTTTGTGCTCTTTTATTATTCATATTCCTCCTTTACGGGAAAGAAAAGAAGACATCCCAATTCTGTTAAAATATTTTATTAAGAACTATTCTAATAAAATGAAAAAAAGTTTTACTCAAGTTGACGATAATATTTTCAGCACTTTATCGAATTATAGCTTTTCAGGAAATATCAGAGAATTGAAAAATATGGTTGAAAGAGCAGTAATTATTTGTGATAATGATATCCTGAGCCTTAAGCACTTTCAATCATTCGGTAATTTATATGAAGAACCAATTATCACACAAGAGGAATCTAATGACGAAAATGACTTTGACCTTGAAAATACCGAGAGAAATTTAATTAAAAAAGCTTTGGAAAAAACAAACTACAACAAATCCAAAACTTCTGAACTTCTGAATATCTCATGGCAGTCGTTGGATAGAAGAATAAAAAAATTCGGACTTTCCGGAAATACTAATAAATAAAAGGATGTTGATAGCAGATTGTGGTAATTAGTAATAGAGTAATGGAGTATTGGTGTGACAGAAAATTGAAATCTAAAATCATAAATCATAAATCGTCAATCGTCAATCATAAATCCCCAGCCTTTCCAGCAATGCTTTAAGTTCATTTTCTAATTGTTTTCTGGATTCAAGTTCTTGTGCATATTTCATATTTGCTTCTTTTACAGATTTTTCCAGTTCTTGTTTTTCGATAATTGTATTGTTTATTTCAGATTTCAGAACATTAAATTCTTCAGCAAGTTCTTTGTATGTTTCCCTGTCTATTCCCTGTTTAGTTTGTGAATGTGTATCTATTTCAAGCTTCAAAGCTTCGTAGGCTTTTTTTACCTCCTGAAGATTATTCTCTATAAGCTCTTTTTCCTGCTCTGCTTTTTCAATTTTACTTCTAACTTCATTCTTATCTATTGTTTCTTGATCTTTAACTTTTAATAATTCATCGTTAGTAAATTTGAAATCATTTTCCAGTTTTTTGAATTTCGATTTTAAAGTAATATTCATAATTAAAAAGATTATCAAAATAATTATCGCCAATCCTGCAATCACCGCTACTGTGTATAATCTTTTTTGAGCATTATCTTTATCATCTTTGATCTTGTTATTTTGAATTATCAGTTGATCGAGTGTCTGACGGGTTTCCATTAGTTTTTTTTCAGCCTCGGTCAATCCGGTTTTCTCATCATCATTACTTATATTATTAATAATTGTATTATCTATCTTAACAACATTTTCGAGATATTTCACAAGGTTAACCATATTTATCCATGTTCTCACGGTCATAGTATCCTTATATTGCTTATACTCTTTATAATAAGCATCCCTCTGTTCAATAAGCGAGTTATTCTCCTGCTGACTATAAAGATATGAAATGCACATTATACCTATTAAAGTAAAAAGAAATAGTTTTTTTATCATCATTAATAAATTTTAATAAGAAGTAGTATATTTTCAAAGCATAAAATTACAAAAAATAAATTACCTATTTTTGCAATTCAATAATACAACTATGATTGAAGAAATTCTTATAAATAATACCGTTGCAGCACTTGAAATTCTGTACAAGCAAAAAGTTGACAAACAACTTATTCAAATACAAAAAACTAAAAAGGAATTTGAAGGGGACCTCACAATTGTTGTTTTCCCGTTACTTAAGTTTTCACGAAAAAATCCCGAACAAACAGCAAACGAAATAGGCGAATATCTGAAAAATAATCTTGACGAGATTAATAAATTCAATGTGGTCAAAGGATTCCTGAACCTTGTAATATCAGATGAGTTCTGGTTAGATTTCTTTCTTCAAAATCATAAAAAAGAAAAATACGAATATTTTGAAAAAAACAATGGTGAAAGTATAGTAATAGAATTTTCATCACCAAATACAAATAAACCATTACATCTCGGTCATATCAGAAATAATCTTGTCGGAAATTCAATTGCAGCGATTTTGAAAGCAAGCGGCAAGAAAGTCAAAAAAGTTAATCTTGTTAATGACAGGGGAATTCATATTTGCAAATCTATGATTGCATGGCAGTTATGGGGAAAAAATCAAACACCTGATATCACAAATAAAAAAGGTGACAAATTTGTTGGTGATTTTTATGTAAAATTTGAAAAAGAAAATAAAAAAGAAACTGCAATATTAATTGCAGATGGAGTTGATAAAGATAAAGCAGCTCAGCAAACTCCTTTAATGGAGAAAGCCCGCAAAATGCTTGTAAATTGGGAATCCGGCGAAAAAGAGACAAGAGAACTCTGGGAAAAAATGAACAATTGGGTTTATATGGGCTTTGACAAAACTTACGATAGACTCGGTATTGATTTTGACAAAACTTATTATGAATCCGACACATATTTGCTCGGAAAAGAGATTGTTATAAACGGACTTAAAGAAAGAATACTTTTTAAAAAAGATGATGGTTCGGTTTGGGCAGATCTTACTGATCACAAACTTGACAAAAAACTTCTTCTCCGCCCCGACGGTACTTCGGTTTACATAACTCAGGATATTGGAACCGCACAGTTGAGACATGATGAATATAATGCCGACAAACTGCTTTATGTTGTTGGAAACGAACAAATTTATCATTTCAATGTTCTGAAAATAATTTTAGAAAAATTAGGCAGAAAATGGGCAGAAAATATTATTCACATTGCTTACGGAATGGTTGAACTTCCTCACGGAAAAATGAAATCACGCGAAGGAACTGTTGTTGATGCCGATGACCTGATGAGCGAAATGCACCTAACAGCCAAAACCACAACCGAAGAGCTTGGAAAAATCGAAGGATTTTCTGCTGACGAAGCCGAAGAGCTTTTTGAGATAATCGGACAAGGAGCATTAAAATATTTTATCCTGAAAGTAGATCCAAAAAAGAACATGCTTTTCAATCCTGTAGAATCAATTGACTTTAACGGAAATACAGGACCGTTTATCCAATATACTTACGCAAGAATAAAATCTTTATTACGAAAAGCAAGAGAAAGAAATATCACTCTTTCTGACAATATTCCGGATAACATCAATATTCATCCAAAAGAAAAACAAGTAATTAAAAATTTATATGATTTCTCTGAAACAATACAACAAGCTGCTGAAAATTATAGTCCTGCAATAATTGCAAACTATGTTTATAATCTTGTAAAAGACTATAATCAGTTTTATCAGGAAATACCAATTCTGCGGGAAGAAAACCCCGATCTCCTGAATTTCAGATTGAAACTCTCAGAATTTACAAGCAGGGTTATAAAAACTTCAATGGAATTGCTCGGAATTAAGGTTCCTGAAAGAATGTAAAAACAAAGTACTTAAAGTGACTAAAGTTTGGAGTGACTAAAGTTGTTTTTCCATTTAATTTTATATTCTCCCCCAAAGCGCAACCATCTGCCGGGTGGTCGAATATTTCCAAAATCAAAATAATCAACATCAAGAATATTAGATGCTTCGATAAAAATTTTATATGTGGGCTTTGTCCAGAAAATTCTCAAATCAATAAGCCAAAATGGTTTGTAATCTGTTTCTTTTCCAAATGCCCCATCTTTATATTTAATAAATCCACCTTCGCGATCCTGATAAGTTATTCCCCAATAAGCATTTAAGTTTGAATATATTTTATGATTAATATTTAGTGTAAACTTATGTTTAAGATTATCAAGTGCATACTTTGAAATTAAATCTTTGCTTGATTTTTGAAGATCAACATAAGAATAACTAATCCTTAATTTTTTAAAAGGAGAATTTTCGAAATATTCACCCACCAAAACATCAAACGACATTTCAAATCCATAAGAATTAATGTTTGTCAAATTACGACTTTGCCATTTTTCATTTTCAGAATATTTAATCCAATCAATGATATTTTTTCCGTTTCGTTTATAAGTCGAAACATGCCCTCGAATTCCTTTTCCGATATATTTTAGTCCACCTTCAAAAGACAGAGATTCTTCAGGTTTTAGGTCTGGATTTCCAATATTTGTGGGACCTTCATAAAACAGATCGGTAAAAGTTGGCATCCTAAGAGCTTTATTTACAGAAGCAAACAAGATAAATCCATTGTTTAAACTATAACTCAAATCTATTCCGGGAAAGAAATTAACTTTATTTTTTAGATCAGAATTCCAGTTAGCCATCACACCTGTTGATAACGAAAACTTATCTAACAAAAGAGAATATTCAAAATAGGAGCTGAAATTTGTACGTAAATATTCTTTCGTAAAAACTGCATCTTCTCCGGGAACTTCAATTGCTTCGTTCATTTCATTGCCGAGTACATTACTAAAAATGTGTTCATTACGAAAATCAACGCCAAGTGAAAATTTACCAAACTCTGATAAATATGAAACATTTTGATTTGAACCAAAAACATCTGTCAAATGATAATTATGACCGGAATACCATGATGCCGGATTATTTCTAAACAACTCAAAACGATCGTGATGACGTCGGTAGTAAGCCGTTGAACGAAATGAAATATTGTTTTTATTATATGAATATTTTAAACTCCCGAATTTAGTTTTTGTGGCTTCATATTGATTAGGATAAACCGGAGTATAAAAACTATTTGCCCCAAAACCTTTATTATTTAGCCCAATTTGAAATTCAGTAATTCCATTCAAAATCCGGATTTTTCCATTATAAAAAACATTTATTGATTTAAAATCTGTGTTATTCAATTCTTCATTCTGAAGATAACCATCAGACTTTGAATAAGTAAATGATGAGAAATTTTTCAGTTTACCTGTTTTCACGGAAAGTGCAACACTCGAATTCAGAAATCCATTTTCTCCTACAACAGTTTTTATATTAACATTGTTATCACTTGAGCTTCCCGTAATAATATTAATTGCACCGCTAAAAGCATTTATTCCAAAAATTCTGGATGCAGGTCCGGCAAGAATTTCGATTCGTTCGATACTTTGAAGATCAATTGGGAGGTTTAAGTTGTGATGACCGGTTTGCGGATCGGAAATATTTACGCCATTAAGTAAAATAAGAGTTTGATCAAATGAACCTCCGCGAATAGAAATATCAGCTTGGGTTCCATAACTGCCGCGCTGTCGAACATCCACATTCAGAACATATTCCAGCAGGCTGTTAAAATCCTGTATTGCCGCACACTCAATTTCACTTTTATCAATTACAGAAATAACTCTGGATAACTGAGAAAAAAGTACTGGAGCTCTCTGCCCCGTCACCACAACTTCATCCATCTGGCATTTCATATCAATTTTTGAAGTATCAACCTGGGCTTGTAAACAATTGATATTAAATGACAATGAAAGTGTCATCACAATTCCGCTTATCAGAACATTTCTTCCCAATGTCTTGAAAATCCCATATTTTTTTCTTGTCCAACGTTTGAAAACCAAAACATTTTGCTGATTATTTACTTTGCCTTTTATCATAAAATTGATATTTTAAAATGAATTGGCAAAAGTAATTTTATTTATTAAAACTGTAATATTACTACTTGATAATTATAATAGATTTGATTTTGTATTGAGATAAAAAATTGCCACAGATTCACTGATGTAAAAAAAATATTCTAATAATCTGTGAATCTGTGGCTAAATTTTAGTCATCCATACGGACTTGTGATTTTATGAATCCGTCTGGACTTCGCTTCGTTTTAAATTTTAGTCATTTTAAGTATTTTAGTCATTTTAAATTTTTAATTTTGCAGTCCAAAAAAAATAGCAACAATTATGTTTGAAGGATTAAGTGAAAAGTTAGAGAAATCGTTTAAAATATTAAAAGGACACGGTCATATTACCGAAATTAATGTGGCTGAAACACTGAAAGAAGTACGTAAGGCATTACTCGATGCCGACGTAAGTTATAAAATTGCCAAAGATTTTACAAGTTCTATTAAAGAAAAAGCCCTGGGTCAGAATGTACTTAATGCTGTATCGCCCGGACAATTAATGATTAAAATTGTTCATGATGATCTGGCAGAACTCATGGGAGGCGAAAAAGCAGATATTAATGAAAAAGGTAATCCTGCCATTTATTTAATTGCAGGATTGCAAGGTTCCGGTAAAACTACCTTTTCAGCCAAACTGGCAAATTATTTAAAAACCAAAAGAGGAAAAAATCCTTTGCTTGTAGCCGGTGACGTTTACCGTCCTGCCGCTATCAAACAGTTGCAGGTTCTTGGTGAACAAATTGGTGTAGAGGTTTATTCGGAAGAAGACAAAAATGATCCGGTCAAAATATCAAAAAGAGCTATCAATCATGCCCGCGACAAAGGCTTTGATGCTGTGATAATAGATACTGCAGGTCGTTTGGCAATTGATGATGAGATGATGAATGAAATATCATCTATCAAAAAAGCTGTTAAACCACAAGAAACACTTTTTGTAGTTGACTCAATGACAGGTCAGGATGCTGTAAACACTGCAAAAGCCTTTAATGATAAACTTGATTATGAAGGTGTTATTTTAACAAAACTTGATGGTGATACTCGTGGTGGTGCAGCTTTAACAATTCGTTCTATTGTAAAAAAGCCCATTAAATTCGTAGGAATTGGTGAAAAAATTGATGCAATAGATGTATTTCACCCCGAACGTATGGCTGACAGAATTCTCGGTATGGGTGATATTGTTTCGTTTGTTGAAAAAGCACAGGAACAATTTGATGAAGAAGAAACAAAGAAACTGCAAAAGAAAATTGCTAAAAATCAATTTACTTTTGATGATTTCCTGTCACAGATAAAACAAATCAAAAAAATGGGTAATGTAAAAGACCTTATGGGGATGATACCGGGAATGGGGAAAGCCATAAAAGATACCGATATTGATGATGATGCATTTAAAGGAATTGAAGCTATTATTTATTCGATGACAGCAGAGGAAAGACAAAACCCGAAACTATTAAATGGTAGCAGGAGAAGAAGAATAGCACTTGGTAGCGGATCAGATATACAGGAAGTAAACAGACTGATAAAACAATTCAGCCAAACAAGTAAAATGATGAAAATGATGTCGGGTAAAGGCGGTAAAAATATGTTGAAGACAATGAGTAATATGAAAAATATGCAGGGGAGGTAGTTTATCGGTTGTCAAGAAACAAGTATCAAGAATCCAGAATCCAAAAATATGAAAATAATAGACGGGAAAACAATAGCAAAAAAAATCAAAGGTGAAATTGCAAAAAAAGTGGCAAAAATGATCGATAACGACATGGATACTCCGCATCTTGCAGCAATTTTAATTGGTAATGATCCTGCAAGTCAAACTTATGTAAATAGCAAGGAAAAAGATTGTAAAGAGGTTGGATTTACATCTTCAGTTTATAAATATCCAGCAAATTTTACCGAAGAAAAACTACTTGAAATAATTGATTTCATTAATAATGATGATGAAATAACCGGTTTGATTGTTCAACTTCCATTACCTGATCATATTTCGACTGATAAAATAATTCAAAGCATAAAACCCGAAAAAGATGTTGATGGTTTTCATCCTGAGAATGTCGGGAAAATGGCACTTTCGATGCCAACTTTTTTACCTGCAACACCTTACGGGATTATGCAATTATTAGAAAGATCGAAAATAGAAACTGAAGGAAAAAACTGTGTTGTTCTTGGAAGAAGCAATATCGTAGGCACACCAATGAGTATTTTAATGTCACGAAAATCATCGCCAGGTAATTGCACAGTAACAATGTGTCATAGCCGCACAAAAAACCTGAAAGAAATTTGCGCTTCTGCCGATATTTTAATTGCAGCAATTGGAAGCCCTGAGTTTGTAACTGCCGATATGGTTAAACAAAGTGCAGTAGTTATTGATGTTGGAATTCATAGAATAAAATCATCAAAAACAAAATCAGGATTCAAATTAATTGGTGATGTTAAATTTGATGAAGTATCAAAAAAATGTAGTTACATAACTCCCGTTCCCGGAGGTGTAGGACCAATGACGAGAGTTTCGTTGCTATTGAATACTTTGAAAGCATTTAAGCAAAATTTAAACAATTTGTAATTTGTTGTAATTGTCAAAACGACGAATCAATTTTCAAATTATCAAACCATGAAATTCATAAAATCAATATTAATTATTCTAATCATATTTAGCTTCGCTACAGAAGCTATATCTCAAACGTACGGCTGCACCGATCCTAACGCAAATAATTACGATCCGCAAGCAACCCAAAACAATGGTTCATGCACTTATGATCCCACCACTTACAATCCGCCGGTTTTTTTCAATTTACCCTCACAACTCGAAGAAACCTCAGGGATAATATTTTACGCAGGAGGAATATGGAGTCATAACGATAGCGGTGGAGAACCTGAGATATATAAAATTGATACTGTTACAGGTCAAATAATTCAGACAATAACTTTACAAAATGCTACCAATATTGACTGGGAAGACATTGCACAGGATGATGAATATATTTATGTTGGTGATTTTGGGAATAATGCCGGAAACCGTGACGACCTGAAAATATATATTATTGATAAAGATGACATTCCGGTAACGGTAAATACAAGTGTATCTGTTGAAATTATCAACTTTGAATACAGCGATCAGGAAGATTTTTCAAAATCAATGAGAAATAATAATTTCGACTGTGAAGCAATGATTGTCAAAGGAGAAAAAGTTTTTCTTTTTTCAAAGAACTGGCTTAACAGCGAAACCAAATTGTATAAGTTACCAAAAGAAGCAGGTGACTATACTGCCCAGCTTATTGATAATTTTAATGTTGAAGGTTTGATAACCGGAGCAGATATAAATATTGAAAAAAATGAAGTTACTTTGATAGGATATAAAAATCAGGTTTGGATACCATTTGTTTGGTTATTATTTGATTATGACGGAAATGATTTCTTTTCGGGAAATAAAAGAAGAATTGAATTACCATATATTATCAGCTCACAAACTGAGGGAATTTGTTATTATAATGAAAAGAAAACATTTATTTCTGCCGAAAAAACACAAACTTTCCCACAAAGAATTTTCAAACTTAATACCGGCATTTGGACCAATATCCATTATACTGGAATCGGACACATTGCTTCTGATGATATTGATTTCGAGATAATTCCAAATCCTGTTAATGGAAAAAAATTCAAAGTTAAAATTGATGATCTGCCTTACGATGATTATTCTTTTGAGATTTTTGATAGTATCGGAAGAAAAATTTATATCAAAAATTATTCTTTCAAAGCGAAAAATAATAAACTTAAAATTAAATTCAAAACCAATGAATTTTCAAAAGGTATTTATTTTATCAGATTATATTCCGGGAAAATTTATACAGTAAAAAAACTTATTATTAATTAATTTTGTAAAAAAACAAATGCCGGATAATCTCAATAATATTTTAGAAAAAGGGAAAAAGCTTCCTGTGGTTGAGGAATTTTATTCTATTCAGGGTGAGGGCTTACATACCGGCACTCCGGCATATTTTATCAGAATTGGAGGCTGTGATGTTGGATGTAACTGGTGTGATGCAAAATTTACTTGGAATGCAAATACATTCCCACCTATTAATGTTGATGATATAATCAAAAATATTATTGAATGTAATGCAAAAGTAGTTGTTGTAACCGGCGGAGAACCATCACTTTATAATCTTGATTATTTCACTCAAAAAGCAAAGGAAAATAATATTCAGACTTTTATCGAAACTTCAGGAATTAAAAAACTTACCGGTAAGTGGGACTGGATATGTCTTTCACCAAAAGTACAATCACCTCCTTATAAAGATATTTATAAAGTTGCCGATGAACTAAAAATAATCGTTCAGGATGAAAGTCATTTTATTTGGGCTGAAGAAAATGCTAAAAAAGTTAATCCCGATTGTCACCTTTTTCTTCAACCTGAATGGAGTCAAACCCAAATTATCTTGCCAAAAATTGTTGATTATGTAAAAAATGACCCAAAATGGAAGATTTCTTTGCAATCGCATAAATACATGAAAATTCCGTAAGTTGCATAAATTACGGGAAAAGATTTACCTGCCTAATTCAACATATAGCCAAAATATTTATATAAGTTCCCGATGGTAATTTTGAAAATATAATATGTAATACCACGGCAACTATGCCATTTTATATATTATTGCATTAACGTTCATTCCGGCACCAACAGAAGTAAAAACAAAATAATCATCTATATTATAACTATGATTTTCCAATTTCCCTTTTGCGAAGAGATCATATAAAATTGGCAAGGTAGCAACCGAATTATTTCCAATCTTTTCTATGATCATTGGCATAATGTTTTTTGATATCTCTTTTTTCTTAATATTGAACAACTTAAATAATTGGTTGAGCATAGCATAATCCATTTTTGCATTAGCCTGATGAATAAACACTTTTTTAATATCTTCTATTTTAAGATCTATTTTCTCAATACAATCTTTAACAAGTATAGGAACAGTATTTAAAGCATATTCATACAATTTTCTTCCACTCATTTTAATAAACAAAGTATCATCTTTGGAGTCAGGATTATAGGTTTTGCCCATCTTAAGCAGATATGCACAATCATAAGTATCTGATCTTGTTTTATGTGTTATTATACCAATTGGTTTATCACTTTCTTTAGATTCAATAATTACAGCTCCTGCGCCATCAGAATACAACATACTATCTCTATCATGGGGATCGGATATCCTTGATAATGTTTCAGTAGCTATTACAAGGATTTTTTTTGCGTCGCCGGATTTTATAAAATAATCTGCCTGAATAATACCCTGCAACCAGCCCGGACAACCAAAAGGGAGATCATAAGCTACTGTATAAGGATTTTTAATTCTTAATTTGGCTTTTATCCTTGAAGCAATACTTGGTACAAGATCAACTTTTCTATTGTCATCTCTAACATCACCAAAATTATGCGCAACAATAATATAATCAAGTTCTTCCTGATTGATCTTTGCATCTTTAATTGCTTTTTCAGCAGCAAAAAATCCAATATCAGATGTTACCTGATTCTTATTAACATATCGTCTTTCTTCAATTTCAGTTATCTGTAGAAATTTTTCAATTATCTCAGTATTATCTTTATCAATCTTAGCTCCGGTAGGATCATAAAACACATTATTTAAGAAATCTTCATTCTTAACGATCTGTTCGGGAATGTAACTGCCGGTACCTGTTATAATTGAAAAATATTTCATACTCATTATCAAGTGTATTTAGAATTTGCAAAAATATAAAAAGAAATTATTATTAGCATATAATTTGATTTTATTTATGAAAACAAAAAAAAATTCTAATAATGAGTATTTTTTATAATATAAAAACTACTTTTGCACCACTAAAATTAAAATCATTATGGTAAAAAAGAAAGACTTAAAAAAAGACAAAACCGAAGAAGGTATAGTTGCATTTGAGGAAGTTTTAAGTAAAACGGAAAAATTTATTGAAAATAATCAGAAGATATTGACAATAATTGTTTCTGCAATAATAATTGTTGTTATAGCTTATTTCGGATATAATAAATTTTATTTAACACCATTAGAAAAAGAAGCAAAATCTCAGATATTTATGGCAGAAACATATTATCAAAACAATTCGATTGATAAAGCTTTATATGGTGATGGAAATTATCTTGGTTTTATTGATATCATAGACGAATACGGACCAACAAAATCAGCAAGTCTTGCTAATTATTATGCCGGAATTTGCTTTATGAAAAAAGGAAAATTTAAAACAGCAATTAAACACTTGAAAAAATTCAAAGGTGATGATAAGATGGTAAGCTCGATGGCTATTGGAGTTATTGGTGATGCATATATCGAATTGAGCGAACCGGAAAAAGCAGTAAATTATTACTTACAAGCAGCAAATAATCATGTTAATGATTTCCTTACTCCGGTTTTTCTTATAAAAGCAGGATGGGCTTATGAAGAGCTTGGGGAATATGACAAAGCCTTAAGAAACTACAAAAGAATAAAAGAAGAGTTTAGCAAAAGCTACGAAAGCAGAGATATTGAAAGATATATTGTAAGAGCTGAAAATAAAAGCAACTCTAATTAGAGTCTGTCTATAAAGTCTAAAATACTGTAAATATATATGTTAAAAGGGTTGTTAATAAAAATACTTTTTGTACCTTTAAGAAAAATATGAGTTATGAAATTATTTTCTGATTTAACATTAAAATTTGAACAAG
>DAOVNY010000051.1 GCA_030630005.1 Bacteroidales bacterium
CTAAGAATGCGGGGTGAGATAAAATATCAAAGATTTTTTTATTCACTTTATTGGTTTGATTATTTTGGTTATATAATGTACAAAATTCGCTAAAACATGCAGCAACTAATCAACGTCAAATATAAAACAATAATTAATCAATGACAAATATAAGATAATTTTTCCATTTTTTTTTATTTTCTTGTCAAAAATCAAAATGATATGCTTTTATTAATTTTGTTTTGGTTATTTGCATTTGTAATGAAAAATAATTTGCATTTGTAATGAAAAACAATTATTTTTGTACAAAATGAAACTATTATGCTTTTAGAACAACAAATCAAGGAAGTTTATCAATATCAAAAAGAATATTTTAAAAAACTTTCACTTGGAACTCCCAGAACTTTACTTAATGAGGTGGATTTAACAGATTATCATGTTAAAATTGTTACAGGTATCAGGCGAAGTGGGAAAAGCACTTTATTAATGCAATTATTGAACCGGATAAATTCTTTTAATTTTTTGAGTTTTGAAGATCCAAGATTAGCCCAATTTGAAGTTAATGATTTTTTTAAACTTGAACGAATTTTTCAAGCAGATAATAATTCTGAAGTTTATTTTTTTGATGAGATACAAAACATAAAAGGATGGGAACGGTTTATTCGTACACTTCACGATAAAAAAACAAGGGTGATTATATCTGGCTCTAATGCTTCATTGTTGAGTAAAGAATTGGGGACAAGTTTGACAGGCAGGCAAATTACTTATGAACTCTTTCCATTTTCCTATGGTGAATATTTAATAAACAAAAATAAAAAGCCGGGTATTAATTCATTCGGAGAATTTCTGGAATTGGGTGGATTCCCTGAATACCTGAATTCAAATAACAGAAATGTATTAATTCATTTATTTAATGATCTGATTTATCGTGATATTATTGTTAGACATGGTTTGAGAAATGCCAAAGTAGTGAGAGAACTGGGAATTTATCTTGCAACAAATATAGCTAAGGAGTTTTCTTTTAATAAACTGTCTAAAACTTTTGAATTAGGTTCTGTAAATACGATGCTTTCATATATATCCTTTTTTGAGGATGCTTATTTATTTTTTACTGTTCCGCGTTTTAGTTATTCTTTAAAACAGCAAGCTAAAAACCTAAAAAAAATATATGGTATTGATACTGCTTTAGTTAATAATTTATCTCTTTCGTTTTCGAAGGATAAAGGCCGTTTATTGGAAAATATGGTTTTTATTGAACTTAAGCGTAGAGCTAAAGATATTTATTACTACAAAAATAAAGGCGAATGTGATTTTGTGGTTTTAAAAAACAAACAGATTGAAAACCTTATTCAGGTTTGTTATGAATTAAACCATAATAATTTACAACGCGAATTAAATGGACTTCTTGAAGCTATGAATGAACTGAATATAAATTCAGGATTAATTTTAACTATGAACCAGGATGATCAAATTGTACAAGACAATAAAAACGTAATTGTTAAACCGGTTTGGAAATGGGTGTTGGAAAATGAGACAAAAAACTAATGCTCCTAATTATTTTTTAATAAAGCAATACCTTTATATATATCATGAAGAAAAAAAAAGGCACTAAAAAAAATACTTTTATAAATAGTATTTTAAGCATTTTCGGGAATAATCCGTTTAGAGCTTATAATTACAAACAGGTTTCTCACCTTCTCGGGATAAAAGATAAGGCAAGTAAAGACCTTGTAAACACCATCCTTGACGAACTTCTGCAAAACAATGAATTGATAGAAGTAAAGCACGGTAAGTATAAAGTCAATCCGAAAAATATAGTTAATTACGCCAATAAAAAAGCAAATATCACCGGTACTGTGGATATGAAACAAACCGGAAAAGCATATTTGATCTCTGACGAGGGTGGTGATGATATTTTTATTTCTGCAAATAATACAGGTCATGCATTGCATGGTGATAAAGTAAAGGTTTTGCTTTTTCCTCAAAGAAAAGGACGTAAGCCCGAAGGACAGATCACGGAAATCATCAAACGTGCAAAAGAACAGTTTGTCGGAATTGTTGAGGTTTCTAAAAACTTTGCATTTCTTGTTCCTGATAGTAATTCTGTTCCCATCGATATTTTTATTTCTAAAAATAATTTGAAAGGTGTAAAAAATGGAGAAAAGGCAATTGCAAAAATTACCGATTGGCCGGAGAAATCAAAAAATCCTTTTGGAGAAATTGTTAAAATTCTCGGAATGCCCGGAGATAATGAGGTTGAAATGCAATCAATTTTGGCTGAATATGATTTTCCTCTTTCCTTTCCGAAAAAAGCCGAAAAAGAAGCAGAAACAATTTCTGAAAATATCACAAAAACAGACATCAGACAACGAAAAGATTTTAGGGAAATATTTACTATCACTATCGACCCGGAAGATGCAAAAGATTATGATGATGCCGTTTCAATAAAAAAACTTAAAACAGGAAATTGGCAAGTCGGTATCCATATTGCTGATGTTTCGCACTTTGTAAAACCCGGAACTTCAATAGATAAGGAAGGGTATAAAAGAGGTACTTCTATTTATCTTGTTGACAGGGTGGTTCCTATGTTGCCAGAAGAATTATCGAATAATGTTTGTTCGTTGCGGGCAAATAAAGATAAACTTTGTTTTTCGGCGGTTTTTGAAATGGACGAAAATGCAAAAGTTGTTAATGAATGGTTTGGAAAAACAGTAATTAATTCAAACAGAAGATTTAATTATGAAGAGGTTCAGGAAATTATTGAAAACGGGAAAGGGGAATTTTCGGAAGAAATAAACATTTTGAATGATCTGGCATCAAAGCTTAGGAAAAAACGTTTTACAAACGGCTCAATAAATTTTCATTCACAGGAAGTAAAATTTAAACTTGATGAAGAAGGAAAACCATTGAGTATTTCTGTAAAAGAATCGAAAGAATCAAATAAATTGGTTGAAGATTTTATGCTTCTTGCCAACAGAAAAGTCGCTGAATTTATTGGTAAAAAAAGAGAAAATAAAACTCCTAAAACTTTTGTTTATCGTATCCACGATGTTCCCTCGCCCGAAAAACTTAACACTTTTGTAAGTTTTGTCGGTAAGCTTGGTTATCAAATAAAAATGAACACAACTGAAAACCTGGCAAAGTCTTTAAATAATTTATTCAAAGATATTTCGGGAAAAGCAGAGGAAACAATGATTGAAACTATTGCCATCAGAACAATGGCTAAAGCAGTATATTCTACTGAAAATATTGGTCACTACGGACTTGCTTTTCCGCATTACACCCATTTTACTTCTCCTATCAGACGATATCCCGATCTTATGGTTCATCGTTTGCTCGAATCATATTTAGATGGAAAATATTCGGTAAACAAAAAAATATATGAAGAATACTGCGAGCAATGTTCGCAATTAGAACGGCGTGCAGTTGACGCTGAGCGTGCATCAATAAAATATAAACAGGCAGAATATCTTCTTGATAAAATCGGACAAAGTTTCGATGGAGTTATTTCAGGGGTTAGTAAATGGGGAATTTACATCGAAATAGTTGGAAATAAATGCGAGGGAATGGTTCGTTTAAACGACCTTTATGATGATTTTTATTATCTTGATGAAGATAATTATTGTGTTATCGGGTCGCAATCGGGAAATAAATATAAGCTTGGTGATAAGGTTATGATAAAAGTAAAACGCATTGATCTTGCTAAAAAACAAATGGATTTTGAGTTGATGTAAAAAATTTTCGGTTCTACCACGAATTTAGTGGAATTTAGTGCATTTGTGTTTTAGTGGCAAAAAATTAATGTCTTTTTCTACGAAGAAATCTTGCCACCAAAACACTAAGACACAAAACCCCACAAAAAATAAAAAATTAATAACAGAATTTGTACATTCAAAAGTTTCCATTAAAATAACAGTAGAACCATCAATAATAAAACATCAATAAAAATAATACCGGAATAAGTATTCCCAATATTGTAATCCACGCCCCTCTTCTGCTAATTCCATTTTTCCCTTTAATAATAAATAATCCGGAAATGGCAATTATTATTAAGGCTCCGGCAAAAATATCAGAAAACCAAATCCACCAAGAACCCGGATTATAATGAAGATAATTCATTTCTTTAAAAACCGGTCTTTTTTTGGTTTTTTCAATAGTCCCGACACCTTTTGAAATATTAAAAACAGCAACACCATTTTTTAAAAATACTTTAAGAAAATTATCACTGGGAAAATAATGTTTTTTATAATTACGTCCTTCGTTAAATTTATCAAGAAAGCTGATAACAGAAGTTTTATCCATTTCGGTATTTATCTTATCCGTAAATTCAACATTATTTGTGGTAATAATATAATTAGGGTTCCAGTCGTCCAAATGATTAATAGCAATTCCCGACAAGGCATAAATTATTGTCATCCCAAAAAACAAATAACCAAGATCGCGATGGATCACACGATTCCATTTTCTCCACTTAAATTTCATTTTAAAATTTACAAAAAAATATTATTATTTTTACATTTCTTATTTAAAATCACTACTTATTTTTATTCCGTTATAACTTTTTTCTACACCGTTTTTATAATAAATCTTCATAAAAACCGAACCATCATAATTATATTTTATCCATTCTCTATCTTTTTTTCCCATCACATAATATCCTTCATCTTTTTTGTTTCCGTTATCCCAATAATATGTGTGTAATCCATTGGGATTATCATCAATAAATTTTCCTTCAAAACTTTTTTTTCCATTATTAAAATAATGCTTCCACATGCCGTTTCGTTTCCCATCAATATATTCACCTTCTTCGCGATTATCCCCTATTTCATAAGTCCAGAAACCATTTTTTAATCCTTCAAAGTATTCACCTCGGGTAATAATATTCCCGTGTTCGTTATATTCAGATAAAATTCCATCGGCAAGTCCTTCTGAAAAATATTCTTCTCTTAATAACCTTCCTGATTTATAATACCAACGCCATTTTCCTATGAGTTTTCCACTATCATCATAATTTCCTTCTTGCTCGAGTTTCCAGTTTTTATGATAATATTTCCACTCCCCTGTTTTTACATCTTTATTATAATTTCCTTCTGCTTTATTATCTCCATTATCGTAATATTCTTTCCAAAAACCATCTTTTTCACCTTTTTGTGTAATTATTCCTTTTCCTATTATTACACCATTTTTAAAAATATATGAATTTTCGATGGTGCCATCTTTAGCATATTCCCGTCTTATTCCTTCAGGAACACCATCTTTATAACTTGCTACAATTTTAACTTTTCCATTTTTATAATAATCTTTTTTTACATCTAATTTTTTGAGTTTAGCAACATCTTTTTGTATAACACCATTCGTAAATTTTTCGGCATTTTTAAGATCGCCGTCAGCACTATATTTTTTAAAAAAACCTTCTTCTTTCCCGTGTTTATATTTTCCTGATAATTTTAATTTTCCATCAGGATAAAAATATTTCCAAATACCATGTTTTTTATTTTGCTGATCATATCGATTGATATTTTCTTTTTCAATAATAAATCCTTTTTTATAATAAAATAAAGTTATTATTCGTCCGTCTTGTGCATATTCTTTACAAATTCCATTTTCCAGTCCATCAACAAAATTTACACTTCTTTTTAATTTCCCGTTAGGATAAAAATATTGTGTTAAACCATTTTTTATATCATTTTTAAAGTTTTCACTGATAATTTCTTTTTCCTGATATATTTTTCTTATTCCGTCCTTTTTCCCATTTTTATAATTTATTTCGAGAATAATATTTCCGGTATCATTATAAAATTTCCAGGTAGAATCGAGCATAAAATCTTTACGGTTACCTTCTGATATTAACACATTATTTTCGTTATATGTTTTCCAGTACTCGTTAGGTTTTCCATTACACATTAATCCTTCACTTGATTTATTACCATTTTTATGATAAAAAATATTATATCCGTCAGGATTAATATCATTTTGTGATATTACCGAATTAAAAATTAAAAGAAAAACTATAATTATTTTAAACCTAAACATATTATCATAAAACTAATTACTTTATTATCTTACCTTTAACTGTTCTTTGTTTTATTTTTTGTTTATAAATTTCATCTTTTTTGATCCATATTTTTGCATTTTCACTTTTCCTGTTAACACTGTATATTAACGAATCGTAAACTACTCCATTATAATTATTAACATCTTTATTTACTAATAATTTATAATAGTTTGTATAAGGTTCTTTGCTAAAAGTTACTGTATTATCATTTTCAAATGAAATATAAATTTTATCATTACCAATAAATTTGCAAGCACCTGGAGTATCTTTATTTATTATTATTTGATCGATATAATTTCCTTTTTCAAATTTTATTTCACCTCTTGCAATCTTTGCTTCATTAATAGGTATAATTCTTTGTAAAACGATAGTTTTTGAAATATAAAACTGAATTTTTGTAATATCAAGATTTTTATCTTCAATTTCATTTCTAAGATTTTGAGTAAAATAAATATGTTTTGTACACGATGACAAAATCATTAATAATAATATTCCGGTAATTAAAATAATTTTTGTTTTCATTTTTTTTACTTTATCAAATTTAGATTTCTGGAAATTTTAAGCATTTTTTTAATTGGTTTTTTGGCTTTTTTTATTGTGTTTTTATCCAAAATTATTTCAGGTTTTTCATTTTTCAGACAATCATATACTTTTTGTAAAGTGTTCTTTTTCATATATTCACAATTATTACAAGAACAGGTTTCATCAGCCGGCACAACAATAAATTCTTTTTCTGGTGAATCTTTTTTCATTTGATGAAGTAATCCTGTTTCGCTGGCAATAATATTTTTTTTTGAATTGGATTTTTTTGCATATTTAAGCATTTGTGCTGTCGATCCAATAAAATCGGCAAGTTCTAATACAGCTGCATTACATTCGGGATGAGCTAATAATTTTGCTTTAGAATTTTTAGCTTTAAGTTTAACAACAGCTTTATTTTTCAATAAATCATGAACTTTACAAACTCCATCCCATAAAATCATATTTCTTCCTGTTTGCCGATTAATATATTCACCAAGATTTTTATCAGGCGCAAAAATTAATTTTTCATCTTTAGGAAAACTTTCTACTATTTTTATTGCATTACCAGAAGTACAAACTACATCTGTCATAGTTTTAATATCCGCAGTACAATTTATATAAGAAATAACTTTATGTTTCGGATATTTTTCCTTGAATTTTTTAAATTCTCCGGCAGGACACGAATCAGCAAGTGAACAACCGGCTTCCATATCAGGAATTATAACTTTTGTTTTGGGATTTATAATTTTTGCTGTTTCAGCCATAAAATGAACTCCGCAAAATAATATTATTTTTGCATCAATATCAACGGCTTTTTGAGCTAATTCTAAACTATCTCCTACATAATCAGCAATATCCTGTATTTCGGGTATCTGATAGTAATGCGCCATTAAAACCGCATTTTTTTCTTTTAATAATTTTTTTATTTTTTTTGTTAATTCCATTTCAGCACTAAAATTAATATTTTTATTTTATTTTATTTTTATAATTTTAATAATATATATAGTATATTTAATAAATTAATTTTAAAAGTTATTATTATTAGATTTGTTAATAAACTAAATTTATTATAATTATTGTTATAAGTTTATATAAAAAATATTATTAAATATTTTAAAATGATATGATTAAAATAAAAAAATCAAATCATTATTTATTAGATAAAATTGTTAATATTATTTTAATAAATTCTAATAAAAACACACTATCATTAACTTTATAAACAAATTATTAATTACTTCAATATTTATCATAAAATTATAACAAATTTAATAGATATAAACATTATTTTGTTTATAATTAATAAAGAATTGATTATAAGATTATAATAGAAAAAAACTAAAAATTTAATTTTAAATAAAATCTTAATTTTTAAGTAATTAATCAAGAGAATTAATTTTTAATTAATTTTGTATTTTTAAAATTATTAACATGTTTGATAAAAGAAAAATTTTATTGATTGGAAGTGATCATGGTGGGTTTGAAATGAAGAAATTTATTAAAGAAAATTTAATAAAAGACGGATATAAAATAAAAGATTTTGGAACAAATTCTACTGCAAGTGTCGATTATCCGGATTTTATTCATCCTTTAGCAAAATCAATAAATGATAATAAAAACGAATTAGGAATAATACTTTGCGGAAGTGGAAATGGTGCACAAATGACTGCTAATAAATACAAAAATGTGAGAGCTGCATTATGTTGGACAGAAGAACAAGCAGAACTTAGTCGTAAGCATAATAATGCAAATATTATTTCATTACCCGGAAGATTTATAGATTTTAAACTCGCATTAAAGATGGTTAAAATATTTTTAACGACTGATTTTGAAGGAGGACGGCATATTCAAAGAGTTAATAAAATATCGCAAATTCGTTAAAATTTACAAATGGCGGAAATATATAATAAATTCGTAAGAGATTCTGAAATAAAAGCGTTTGATATTAATCATCGTAATACACTTAAATTTAATATTTCGAGATATTATAAATCTGTTATTAAAGGGAAAAAGCAATTTAAAGATATTGAGTTTGCACGGGAAAAAGCTGCAAATATTAAACATAAAATAATTAATGAACTGGATAATTATTTAATCGAATTTGAAGCGAATTTTACCAAACGTGGTGGTAAAATTATTTGGGCTGAAGACAGTAATGAAGCCATAAAAGCTATATTAAAAATATTAAAAAAACACAATACTAAAAATGTAGTTAAATCAAAATCGATGACTACAGAAGAAATAGAATTAAACCAGTCATTAGAAAAAAATAAAATTGAATCGCTTGAAACCGATCTTGGCGAATATATAGTACAACTTACAGGGCAAAAACCATATCATATTATTACACCTGCAATGCACTTATCTAAAGAAGATATTGCAAAAATATTCAATAAAAAATTTAATACACCCGAAAATAGTACACCCGAAGAAATAACAGCTTTTGTAAGACAACTTTTAAGAGAAAAATTTACAGAAGCTGATGTGGGAATTACAGGAGCCAATTTTCTTATTTCAGATATAGGAGCTGTTGCATTAACCGAAAACGAAGGAAATGGTGTAATGTCTATGTCATTTCCAAAAGTTCATATTGCAATAGCTGGGATAGAAAAATTAATTCCTTCTATTGAAGACCTTGATCTTTTTTGGCCATTACTTTCGGCACACGGAACAGGACAAAATGTTACTGTTTACAATTCGATAATTACAGGTCCAAAACAGGAAAACGAAACTGATGGTCCTGAAGAAATGTATGTTGTTTTACTGGAAAATAATCGTACTAATTTACTATCAAAAGAAAAGCAAAGAAGAGCTTTGTCTTGCATAAGATGTGGAGCTTGTCTTAATAATTGCCCTGTTTATAAAAATATAGGAGGGCATGCTTATGGTACAATATACAGCGGACCTATAGGCTCAGTTATTACCCCATTTTTAAAAAGTATGAATGATTATAAACATTTAAGTTTTGCATCATCTTTATGTGGGCGATGCACAGAAAATTGTCCGGTAAAAATACCTTTACATCAATTATTACTTTATAACAGAAAAGATTCTGTAAAAGAAAGTAAAACAAAATTTTCGGAAAAACTAATGATGTTCGGATGGAAAAAAGTTATGCTCAACCGCTTTTTAATAGATATTATAGGAGGTAATCTAAAAAATATTGCAATCAAAACCTTCTTTAAAAAAACCTGGGGACCACGACGCGAACTACCAAAAATACAACCCAAATCCTTTAGGAAACTTTGGAAAGAAAGGAGAAGGTGAAAATTTTAGATTTAGGATTTTAGATTTAAGATTTTGTTGCGGGGTTAGTGTAAATATTTTTTCATGCGTTTAGTTTATTATTTATTTTTCTTATTTATAAATAAGTATTGAGTAATAATAATTAAAAACAAAGTAAAAACTGTACCAAGCAGAACTTTGTAAAAAGTGATAAAAAATTCGCTAAAACTAAAAATATCAAGGAAATAAAAAACAAAATTATGAACAAAAATCATAACCAGCGAATAAGAGAAAAACCACCTGAAACCAAAATCTCTTATTCCCGCTTGCATATTTGGTTCAATGTCTTTTCCGGAAGATAAATATTTTATTAAGCCCGGTCGTATGAATGCAACAAGCACCGATGCAGCTATATTTATACCAATGGACTTCATAAATATATCAACACCGAGACCCAATAAAAATGCAGAAATCAAAAGCAACCATTTTGGTGTTTCAAGAGGAAGTAAAAGAATAAACAGAATATAAAAATACGGATTCAAATACCCATCAAATTTAATATTGTTCAAAACCAATACCTGTAATAGAATTAAAACAATAAAACGAAGAATATTTTTTGTAATAATATTATTCATGTTGCGAATTCTTTGTTAGCTTAATTTGTTCTTCTTTGTTTATATTTTGAATTACATAAACATAGTTCAAATTATTAAAATCAGTTGAAAAATTCAAAACGGCGCTATTTAAACTTTCTCCTTTTTCTGTTTTGTAATTTTCAAAAGTTCCTATCATTATTCCCTCAGGAAAAATAAATGAAAAACCACTTGTAATAATTGTATCTCCCTTTTTAAGATCAATATGAGTTGGAATGTCGGTCAGGGTTCCTTTTTTGTATGAACTTTCATTCCAGATTAAATTTACCAGTTGTAAATTTTTCTTGATTTTAGCACTTATTTTGGCGTTTTTATGGATGACAGACATAACAGTGCAATAATTTCCGGAAACACCGATTACTATTCCCACAATTCCTTTATTTGAAACAACACCCATATCCGCTTCTATGCCGTGATTACTGCCTTTATCAAGCATCAGGTAATTACTATGACGGTTTGTAGAATTATTAACAACCTTTGCGCATAAAAATTTATAATTGGTATCTGGCTGAGGTGCCATAGAATTATCAGCATTTTTTTTGTTAAAAGAAGCAGTTTTTAGTTTTGCAATTTCTTCTGAAAGTTCACGATTGATAGCCGAAAGTTTAAAATAATCAGAAACATTATTTGCACCGGTAAAAACAGAACCTGTAATTTGATTAGTTGCGTTTATGATTTTCGATCCCTGATATCTGTTATGTTTTATGATAAAAGAAAAAGAGAGTATCTCTAACAAAAGAAAGAGAAAAAAGAAATGATTTTTAATCAGAAACGCAAAAAAGTATCGCATGGTTTAGAATGTTAATAACAAAGATTTTACTGTTATTTTTTTGGTAATGCTTAAATGCTTAAATGTGTAAATGCTTAAATATGCAGATTTCACAAAAAAATTCAGATTTTGAACAGGTTTATACCATACCATTTTATCTGTTGTTAAAGTTATAGATTTTATTGATTGATTTAGGCATTTAATCATTCTATCATTTAATCATTAATTTGTAATAGAACCAAAACGAACATCTATTTACTTAATAAGGAAAGTAAATTTATCAAAATTCTTAAGAGCAATTCCAGTGCCTCTTGCAACGGCTCTAAGTGGGTCGTCGGCAACATGCACAGGGAGTTTTGTTTTAAGATGAAGTCGATGATTTAATCCACGGAGCATAGAACCACCACCTGCAAGATAAATTCCTGTTCTAAAAATGTCGGCAGAAAGTTCAGGGGGTGTCATCTCAAGAGCATTTAACACAGCAGTTTCGATTTTAGAAATTGATTTATCGAGAGCCTGGGCAATTTCGGTATAATTAACAGTTATTTCTTTAGGAATACCTGTTAACATATCTCTTCCGTGAACGGCATAATCATCAGGCGGATTATCAATTTCGGTCATGGCAGCCCCAACCTCAATTTTTATCCTTTCGGCTGTACGTTCGCCAATGTTAATATTATGTTGTTTACGCATATATTCCACAATATCAAGTGTAAAGTCATCCCCGGCAATACGAATAGATTTATTATTAACTATTCCGCCAAGGGCAATAACCGCAATCTCACTTGTGCCGCCACCAATATCAATAACCATATTTCCCGTTGGCTCAAGCACATCTATTCCAATTCCTATTGCCGCAGCCATTGGTTCGTGAATAAGTTTAACCTCTTTTGCACCTGCTTGCTCAGCAGAATCTTTTACGGCTCGTTCTTCTACTTCAGTTATACCCGAAGGAATACAAATTACCATTTTTAAAGCAGGTGGGAATAGTGATTTACCGGTACCTATCATTTTGATAAATTCGCGGATCATATATTCTGATGATTTAAAATCGGCAATAACCCCGCTTCTTAAAGGACGAATGGTTTTTATATTTTCGTGGGTTTTTCCATGCATCATCATGGCTTTTTTACCTACGGCAATAATTTTCCCGGTATTACGCTCAAGTGCAATTATTGACGGTTCGTCAACAACAACTTTATCATTATAAATTATTATAGTGTTTGCAGTGCCTAAGTCCATTGCAATTTCTTTAGTTAAAAACGAAAATAGTCCCATTATTGTAAAATTAAATTAATGCTTAAAATGTCTTGTTCCGGTAAACACCATTGTCATACCATTATTATCACAAAATTCTATTGAGTCTTTATCTCTGATAGATCCACCCGATTGAATAACAGCATTTATTCCTTCTTTATGAGCAATTTCCACTGAATCGGCAAAAGGAAAAAAAGCATCAGAAGCCATAACAGCTCCTTTCAAATCAAAACCAAATTCTTTGGCTTTTGCTATTGCTTGTTTCAGTGCATCAACTCTTGATGTTTGTCCTACCCCACTTGCGATAAGTTGCTTGTTTTTTGCCAAAACAATTGTATTTGATTTTGTGTGTTTTACAATTTTATTGGCAAAAACCAAATCAGTTTTTTCAGCCTCAGTCGGGGTAATCTTTGTAACAGTTTTAAAATCAACAACTGTTTCGGTTTTTAGATCTTTAGCTTGTTGAATTACCCCATTTAAAATCGACCTGAATTGCTTATCGGGAAAATCAAACGATTTTTTCTGTAAAATTATTCTATTTTTCTTTGATTTAAGTATTTCCAATGCATTTTTTTCGTAGCCTGGAGATAAAATTATTTCACAGAAAAGTTTATTGATCTCTTTTGCTGTTTTTTCATCAATAGTTTTATTACAAATAAGCACACCTCCAAAGGCTGAAACAGGGTCACCCGCAAGGGCATCTTTCCATGCATCCATCAAATTATCCCTGCTTGCA
>DAOVNY010000086.1 GCA_030630005.1 Bacteroidales bacterium
ATCCGAAACTCGGTCACTAATATTGATTTGTATTGCTTTTCTTGGCATCTGTTTTTGTTGCAAAGTTAAAACATCAGAAATTTAGTAAAATCAGCTTAATCAAATAGATACTAACAGTTATTTGTTAATTAGTGCACTAGGAGTATTTTTAACTCCATAATTATTTAATTTGCTCAAAAGATTTTTTCTGTGAAAATTTACTGTATCCTTGCATATATTTAATTTTTCTGATATTTCTTTGGTTTTATACCCTTCAGCAAGGTATTTTAAAATTTCTTTTTCACGATGTGTAATAAATTTTTTTAATTCTATGTCTGAATCATTAATATTGGCTTTATCGGGATTAATAAAAATGTTTTTGTAAAATATTTTTTTTGCTTCTTCACTTATATAAATATCCCCATGATTAATACTATCAAGTGCATGTTTGAGTTGCATTTTAGTAGTTGTGTCAAGTAAAAGACCGTGAATACCTATGTTCTGCAAATGATGTAATAAACTTACACCCAAATTAATTATTAATAATATTTTTTGAGAGGAATAATATTTTTTTATTTTTATTAAAAATTTTATATTATTATTATTTAATACTGGTAAATAACATATTATTATTTTAACGTCGTCCTTTGAATACTTTATGTCAAAATCTTCATTAAAAGTGTAATCTATTGAATCAAAATAACAAGTAACGTACTTCTGTTCAGACAAGCACATTATTATCCCTTCAATAATCAATGAATTTTTCCCGATAATTAAAATATCAGCCATTTCATAATATTCCTATTAATACAGAAATTATAAACACAATAAATCCGGCAATACCCCAGTTTGTTTGCACTCTTTTAAAGTGCTCAATACTATTCCATCTTTTATTTTGCCATGCCCACTGATTTCCTTTAGCACCAAGAATAAATATCATAACTATATTAACAAAAGGTATTAAACATAGCAATGCTATATATGTGCTGTTTCCCAAACCCCAAATCCAATTTAAAAAAAATGCACCCCAATTCCATCCTCTTATTTCAGGAGGTAATTGAGATAATGTTCCTTGTCCTGATGTGTTTTCCATAATCTTTATTTTTATTTAATTAAACAATAAATTTTTCTAATAATAAACTACCCCCACATTTTCCCATCTCATACTATAGTTATTCCAATCGCATACTATAGTTATTCCAAGTCCACATCATTCCATTGTAATCCACTCCGTAAATAATGGTTTGATATGGGCTGATTGGATTTACAATATCCTACTAAAAAATTTTTTGTTGGCTGCTAAATACCCAATAACATATCAATATTAATTGATCCTACAAAATTCACACTCAGTTCTTCAAACAACGAACTGAATAACCATAATTGCAATCGTATTTAAAACGATATATCATATTGTGATTATATCCTAGTGCACGATACCAACATTTATCAGATAACCAAAAAAATGCAATTTTTTTGACACTATTAAAATTACTACCATTCCATTCTCGACATCCGCCGGGAAGAACTTTAAACCCATAAAAATCAATCCCATTACCACTAGAATGCCATCCTTTTACTGATTTTAATTTATCACCACAATCATAACCTCTAAGTCCCCACTTATTCCATTCATTATTACTAACTTCATATTTACTATCAACATAGCTTTCGAGAATTGTCCATTCATTTTCATTTGGTAAATGCCATCCATCTGGACAAGCTATAAGAGCAGAGTTCCAGTCATATAATCTACCATAAGTAGCACAATTTGAAGAAGAATTATTATAACACCAACTATTAGTGGTTTTATAATTTAAGTTTTCAGCAAACCAAATTTGATTTCCAATTTTAACAATTTTATAAACTTGCCCATCTCGTGGATCTTTGTATCTTGTTTGTGAATATATTTTATTTGTAATTGTTGCAAACAATATAAAAGAAAGTAAAAAAGATAAAATTTTCATAATAAACCTCCTATTTTTATTTAATTAAACAATAAATTTCATTAATAATACACTACCCCTACATTTTCCCATCGCATACTATAGTTATTCCAAGACCACATCATTCCATTATAATCTACTCCGTAAATAATGCTTTGATAGGGGCTGATCGGATTAACAATATCCCATTGAAATCTTTGCGGTTGGCTACTAAATGCGCGGTAACCTGTCAATATCAATCCCCCCCTGTAAGGTGCATACTCCACAATATAATTATCAGACATAAGGAAAAACACCTTGTTGTTGTTAAACATTACAATCCGTGCTACCGGATATTGATAATAATTGTATTGATTGTTATACTGGAAATTGCTTGGTGTTTCCCTGAATACATTTCTATTGCTGTTAATAACACCATTCCAGTTAAAACCGGGGTTTGCAAATATCGTATTTACATTAACCTCAAATTGAGGTATCTGTTCCTTCTTATTATTTAATTCTGTAATTCTTATTGTCCTATTTTTTGATTTTTCTAAAATATCTTCCCAGTTTGCATTATTCGAAATGCTGGTAAGCTCCTTATGCACCTCAATTAATGAACTTGTAAAATATGAACCATAGACGTTACTTACCCTGGATTCTTGACCAGGAATGCTTGAAGAAGCTATGATGGTTCCGGATGAATTTTCGTATAATTCCCTGAATCTTTCAGGTAATCTTATAGAAAATGACAATGATGCCTGTCCTATGATTTCCTTATCAACAGGTGTTGAGTAAGATGTCGCTGAATTGCAGCAATCAGCAATCATAAATGTTAAACGTGCTCCTTTATTTTTCAGAGATTCAATAATTTCAGAAAAAGGCACACCATATTTAAATGCTTCCTGAATGCTGTGTATATCATAACCAACTGCCAAAATAGGCCATTTATCAATCTGGTCCCTGTATCGAAAGCCATGCCCGTCAAAATAAAAGAAGATGACATCGTCATTATTACAATAAATATTATCTATTGTGTGGCGAAGTTTTGCACTTTCAAAATCCTGACCTGTTACTTTATAGTATTTTGTTGTGAGTTTCGTGTTTTTATGAATCAGGTCAATTTCATCTTCCATTGCATCAACTGTTAACTGTATTCCTTTTCGAATTACATGATTATCTTCGTTTGTAGCAGCAACAATTATTGCATGTAAAGTTTGATTGTATGTAAATTTTGGAATACTTATACAGTAACATACAAGACAAAGTGCAATAATGCTTCTCAAATATTTCAAGATATTTATCAACATTTGTTTTGTTTTTTTCTTATTCATACTTTTTTAGTTTCTTTTATTATCTTTCCCAACGCCTTATTCTGCTCTTCAACCTTTTTAATAATATTTTGTATTTCCGCAATAAGTTGTGCTTTATCTTCTACTGAGAGTCTGCTATTATTAATTTTTTCTTTTACTTTTTCAGGCATTGTAAATTTTCTTTCAATATTACAACACACAAAACCCTTTTTCCAAATTTTTCATCTTTATAAAATCTATACAATAGCAAAAAAAATCTTTACTTTTTCTATACAAAAGAGGGTAAGTGATTGTTATGGCGTTATTTAAAAAACACTCAATAAGCAACACACAAAAATCAATAAACAAGTATGAAACAAAAATAAATTGATTTTGGAATAATAGTTAAAGTTTATTTAAAAATCCCGTTAAATTTTCATCTCTTGTTAAATTGAGTTTTTTTCTTAAACGGGAGCGTGCAATGTCAACACTTTCGGATTGAGTCATAGTGATGGAGGCTATCTCTTTACTGCTCATTCCAAGTTTGAGCATGGCGCAAATTTTTCTTTCGGTGTTTGTAAGATCAGGAAACTTACTATCTAAACTTTTATAAAAACTTTCATGTACACGGGCAAATCTAATTTCAAATTCTTTCCAGCTTGTTTCGTCTAAGTTTTGTTTAAGCTCACCAATTATATCACGTATCATATTCATATTTGCCTGTTTAAAATTATCCGAGCGTCTTGAAAGTTGTTGGGCAACCTTACTAATTACTTTGTTCTTGACATAAATACTGCTGACATTACAAACCAATTCCTTGTTTTTCAGTTCAAGTCTTTTTTGAAGGTTTTCATTTTCCTGATGAAATATTTTTTCTTTTTGTCTTTTCGTTTTCTGAATAAAAAAGATAAAAATTACTGCTACAAAAACTAACAATCCTCCAATTATAAATGATAAAATAAGTTGGCTTTTCTTTTTCAAAACAAGGGCTTTCTGTGTTTTTATTTCCTGTTCCTTTTTTTCTACTTCATACTTTATTTGCAGTTCTTCTATTTTACTGTTACTTTCCTTATTTATAATACTGTCTTTTATCTCGGAATAATGCTTGTAATATTCTAATGATTTTTTATAATCATTTTCTGATAAAAATAAGTCGGATAATAGCTTATATCCGTTTTTTTCATTGCTTTTATCACCAATCTCCTTTGCAATTTCCAGTCCCCTTGTGAAATTTTCTTTTGCTTTTTTGTATTTTCTTAGATTAAAATATACTTGCCCAAGTCCGTATAATGCTTCCGAATAGGAAGACTTGTTTTGCAGTATTTTATAGGTCTCAGCAGCTTTTTGAATAAATAATAAAGCAGAATCATGTTTATTAAGTTTACAAAAAACATTACCAAGATTAAGTTGTGAATTTGCAATATCGTTAGGGGAAGCAACACTATATTTAGATTCTTTTTTCTTCAGCGATTCGTAAGCATAGAAATATGCTGAATCATATTTTTTAAGATTCAAATAAACTTCAGCAATATTATTATATGAATAAGCAATTCCGAGATTATTAACCAAATCAATATCTTCGCCACTTCCCACATCATTTTTAATGTTCCATCTTATATTATCTTCACGAATTTTAAGGGCTACCTTATGATAATGTAATGCTTTGCGATAACCGCCAAGTTTGATATAAATATTCCCTATTAATTCATTACAATTCCAAAGATTTGCCACAAAATTAATTTTTTCCCAGTATTTAAGCGACCTCAAAATATAGTCAACAGCTTCTTCATAATTACTCAAATATAGTTCTGTTAATCCAATATGGTATAAAGAAATTCCGATTTCGTGTTTAAAATCCAATCTTTGATTGATCTTTAAAGCCCGGTAGTAATATTTTAATGCTTCGGTAAATTCGTTTTTAATCATGTGAATAAGACCTAATCTTTCATAAACTGTAGCTATTCCGTATTCATAATTAATTTCTGAAAATTTCTGTAAGGCAATATTTTGATATTTTTCAGCTTCTGTATAATTATTCATCTGTAAAAAAACATGACCTATTGCACTGTAGGCAAATCCAACAGATTTTTTTAGTTTATTTTTTTCGCTGTATTCCAATACCTTTTTTACTCTGCTTATGGCTTCATTAAATTTTTTATTTCTAACTAAATAGTTTATTAAGCCACCAAAAGAGTTTTTTTCATGGAAATGAAGATTTAATTTCTCGGATAAACTTATTGACTTTTTAAAATAATTGAATGACTTTACGGTGTCAATTATTGAATATTCGTTAATAAGTGTATTTAGAATTTTTACTTTTTCTTCTCCTTTTGCCTTTGTAAGTACTGTTTCAAGACTATCAATTTTGTTTTGATTTAAGGCAAAAGAATAATTACTTAAAATATTTATCGAAATAAGCAGCATAAAAGCAAGTTTATACCTTTGAAGATTTTTGAAAATAATTGACATTTGAAAGGAGTTTTTTATTAATCATATAAATACGAGTGCAATATAGAAATTTTTTAATAAACAGACAAATATTTTTGAAAACAATAAATCTGAAAATAAAAATAGTTCTACCACAAATTTAATGGAAGACCTTAAAAAGAAAAGAATTCAATAAAAAGAAATGCCACAGATTCACAGATAATTCAAAGAATTATCTTCTTAATCTGTGAATCTGTGGCAATTTTGTAATAACACTTTATCATGTGTCTTTTTATAAATTAATTTCTTATTAAAAAAACAGTAGAACCAATTTTCTTAGGAACAAATTTTATTTTTCGGTATAAAGTAAAAATACTTTATCCAAAATGAAACATTTACTTTTTCTATTTACTTTTTCTACTTTCCTTGCCGGAAATAATTTTGCATCCAACGGAAACTATATTATCGGAGCTCGTGCTGCAGGAATGGGTAATATCACCTCGGTTACAAGCGGTTTTTGGTCGGCTCAGAATAATCAGGCTGGGTTGGCAAATTATAAAAATATTTCCGCAGGCATTTATTACGAAAATCGCTTTATGATAAAAGCACTTGGTCTGAAAGCCGTAGGATTTGTTTTACCGACAAAGTCAGGTGTTTTCGGACTTAGTTATTCAAATTTCGGATATAGTTTGTATAATGAAAACAAGATCGGTTTGGCTTATGCCAAATCGTTTGGGGAGAATATTTCTGCAGGGATTCAATTAGATTATCTACTTACACATATTGATGATGATTTTAAAGATAAAGGTGTAGTAACTTTTGAAGCAGGATTTCAAGCTAAACTCACAAAAGACATCTGTGTTGGAGTTCATGTTTTTAATCCTGTAAATGCGAAAATCAACGACTATAACAACGAACGAATTCCGGCAGTTTTTAAGTTAGGTATCAGTTACCTGATCTCAAAAAAAATACTTTGTCTGCTTGAAATTGAAAAAGTTACAGCCCAAAAACCAACAATTAAAACAGGTATGGAATATAAAATACTGGAAAAAGCTTATGTAAGAATGGGTTTTATGTCCGATCCTGTGACTTTTACTTTTGGATTCGGATTTAAAATAAAAAAATTGAAATTCGATATGGCTTCATCTTATCATCAGGTTTTGGGGTTCTCACCAAAAGTGTCAGCGATTTATGATTTATGATTTTAGATTTATGATTTTAAAATAAACAAAACAAAAACAATCATGACAAAAGAAGAATTAAAACAACGCACTAAATTATTTGCTTTGCGAATAATAAATATAGTAAATGCATTACCAAAAAATGCAGTTAGTCGTACAATTGCAAATCAACTAATTCGTTGCGGAACTTCGGTTGGAGCAAATTACAGAGCATCATGCAGAGCAAGAAGTAAAAAAGAATTTATTTCAAAGTTAGGAATTGTGCTTGAAGAATCAGATGAATGTTCTTTCTGGTTAGAATTAATTATTGAAGCAAAGCTATTAAAAAAGATTAGAGTAGAACCATTACTCAATGAATCTGATGAACTGACTGCAATTTTTTCTAGTTCAATAAAAACAGCAAAATCATCAAATAAGAAATAAAGTGAGAAAATGCAACTAACTATCCCAAATCTAAAATCTAAAATCCTAAATCTAAAATCATTTCTTCTATTAGCTTTTGTCTTATCTACACACATTAGCTTTTCCCAAAATCAAATAAAAGAATCTGAAAATCTGCTGCAAATCGAAGAGTTGATAGAAACAATAGCTGCTAATATTGATGTTGAACTTGATTACACACAAATAGTTGATGAATTAAAAATGCTTTATGAAAATCCTGTTAATCTGAATTCTGAAAATATTATTAAACTCAGACAGCTTCATCTTCTTAACGATCTTCAAATTAACAATTTGAAAAATTATATTATTGATTACGGAAATTTAATGTCAGTTTACGAACTGTCGGCAATTGATGGTTTTGATAAAGAAAGTATTTCAAATATCCTTCCATTTATTTCTGTTAAAGATATAAAAACTCATCAAAAAATTTCAATTAATAAACTTACAAAACACGGAAGAAACCGGATTTTTTTACGGTACCGGCAATTATTGGAAAAGCAAAACGGCTATTCAAATGTTGATTCAATGCTTGCCATTAACCCAAATTCAAAATATCTCGGTAGTCCGCAAAAATATTATTTACGTTATGATTATAATTATTTTAACAAAATCAGAATAGGCTTTCTTGCCGAAAAAGATCCCGGAGAAATATTTTTTAAAAACAAAATTAAAAGTGATACAATCATAAATATTTTAAACCAAAAACTTAAAAATGGGTTTGATCATTATTCGGGATATCTTTTTGTTGAAAATATAAAATTCTTAAAATCCTTTAGTCTTGGAGATTACCATTTGCAGTTCGGTCAAGGGCTTACGATGTGGTCGAACCTCGCTTTCGGCAAACAAGCTGATGCGATATTTATTAAGAAATATCCGCGTGGAATTAAACCCGGAGTTTCTGCAAACGAGAATGAATTTTTCAGAGGAGCAGCAACAACTTTACGAATCAAAAAATTTGACATTACAGTTTTTTACTCAAACAAAAATATTAATGCAAGCATCTCGGAAATCGATACTTTATCTGGCGAAATTATCTCCGTCAGCTCTTTGCAAAATACCGGCATGCACCGACAAACCAACGAATTAATAAATAAAAAAATATTAAACGAAGTGGTTTATGGTGGAAATCTCAGCTATAATGCAAACAGTTTCAGATTAGGTGCAACAGCTTTTAAAACCGGTTTTGGAAGTGAAATTTTGTTAGCAAGAGATCCATATAAAAAGTTCACTTTTTCCGGCAAGGAAAATCTAAACCTTGGATTTGATTTTGACATTTTGCTTAATAAAATGAACATTTTTGGCGAAATCGCTTACAGCATAAACGGCGGAACTGCTTACCTTTCAGGACTAAATATCAATCCTGATCCACGCTTATCACTGTCAATTTTATATCGAAATTACTCAAAAGAATATCAGAATTTTTTCAGTAATGCTTTTGGCGAGAATACTTCAAACGAAAATGAAAAAGGACTGTATTTGGGGATGAAAGCCTTGCTTCATCAAAAAATCACTTTAACGGCATATTTTGATATTTTTAGTTTTTCCTGGCTGAAATACAGGAATAATGCCCCCACAAAAGGACAAGAATACCTGATACAATTAGATTACAGAACATCCGATAAGGTAAAAATGTATTTCCGTTACCGGGATAAAAACAAACAATTGAACTTTGCTGATGAATACGAATATCTGAGTTCGCCATCAGTAATTAAAAAACAAAATTTCAGATATCACCTCAGCTATACGGTTTTCCCCTCACTTATCCTGAAAAACAGATTTGAATTTACAAAATATATCTCAGAAGAAAATATTACTTCTCAAGGGTTTATGATATATCAGGATATAAATTTCAGACCCGAAAATCTGCCTTTTGATATTTCGGTTCGCTATGCAATGTTCGACACCGATAATTATGACACAAGAATTTATGTTTATGAAAATGATGTTTTGTATGCTTTTTCAATTCCCTCGTATTATTATACAGGAAGCAGATTTTATTTTCTAATGAAATATAAAATTTCAGGTTTTCTGAGTTGCTGGTTCAGGTTTGCACAATCATTTTATAATAATAAAAATACGATAGGAACAGGACTTGAAGAAATTAACGGAAACAGGAAAACTGAGATAAAGGTGCAGCTAAGAATGAAATTTTAGCAACTTATAAACTTGTCTTTAATTAGAGTCTGTCTATAAAGTCTAAAATACTGTAAATATATATGTTAAAAGGGTTGTTAATAAAAATACTTTTTGTACCTTTAAGAAAAATATGAGTTATGAAATTATTTTCTGATTTAACATTAAAATTTGAACAAG